>JBKJYC010000574.1:0-3311 GCA_046715885.1 Usitatibacter sp. | reverse complement strand
CGCTCCTCGCCGCGTGCGCCGAGCGCGTTGGCCGCCAGCAGCACCAGGGCCGGTCGCAGGCGCTTGCCGCCGCTGCCGACGATGTACTCGGCCACGGTCCGGATGAGCGCGACGTCGCTCGACAGGCGCCGTCGGATCACCGCGTCGACACTCGCCATGTCCTCCGCGATGGGGCCGCGGATCGCTTCCAGTCCAGGTGGAGACAAGTCTTTGACGTTACGAGGAATTTCGCGTATTATAGCCGGTTCGTTCGTCCGAAAGTCAGTACTTCTCCGGGCGCGCGAAATCCTCAAAGAACCAGTTCCAGGAGCTCACCAATGTATGCGGTCATAAAAACCGGCGGCAAGCAGTACCGTGTTGCCCCCGGCGAAAAAATCAAAATCGAACAGATACCGGCAGACGTTGGCTCGCAAATCACCCTCGACCAGGTCCTCATGGTCGCGGAAGGCGAGTCGGTGAAGGTCGGCAATCCCCTGCTGGCGGGTGCCAAGGTGATGGCTACGGTCATGTCCCATGGCCGTGGCGAGAAGGTGCGCATTTTCAAGCTGCGCCGCCGCAAGCACTACCAGAAGACGCAGGGCCACCGGCAGAACTACACGGAAATCCGTGTGGATGCCATCGCTTAGTCAGTAAGGACGACACACCATGGCACACAAGAAAGCAGGCGGCTCGTCGCGTAACGGCCGCGATTCCGAGTCGAAGCGCCTGGGCCTGAAGGTTTTCGGCGGCGAGGTCGTCACCGCGGGCTCGATCCTGGTTCGCCAGCGCGGCACCAAGTTCCACCCGGGCCAGCACGTGGGCATCGGCAAGGACCACACGCTCTTCGCGATGACTCCGGGCCGCGTCAAGTACGCGCAGCACGGCCCCGCGAAGAAGAACACCGTGAGCGTCGAGCCGGTCCAGCAGTAAGGCTCTCGCGCACGCGAAAGAGCCCCGTCACCGTACGGGGCTTTTTTTATTTGCGAATGTGATCGTCCCGCCATGCCCGACATCGCCCTCTTCCTCGTTGCTTCCGCGCTGCTCACGATCGCGCCGGGACCCGACATCGTCTACGTCCTCACGCGCGGCATAGCGCAGGGGCGTAGCGCCGGCTTCGCCGCGGCGCTGGGCTTCGCCGCCGGCTGCATCTTCCACACGCTGCTTGCCGCACTCGGCGTCGCGGCGCTGATCCGCTCCTCGGAGCTCGCCTTCGACGTCGTACGCTATGTGGGCGCCGCCTACCTGGTATGGATCGGCATCCAGGCGCTTCGCCACCGCGCCTCGTTCGCGCTGGCCGGGGACGGTGAATCGAAGGCGCTGCGGACCATCTTCAAGCAGAGCGTCGTCGGCAACGCGCTCAATCCCAAGGTGACGCTCTTCTTCCTGTCTTTCCTGCCGCAGTTCGTGAACACCGGTGCCGGTCACGTTGGCTGGCAAATGGCCCTCCTGGGAGCCGTCTTCATGGTGCAAACGGTGGTGATCTTCGGGGCGATGGCGTTTTTCGCGGGCGGCATCGGAGCCTGGGTGCGGCGCAAACCCGTGATCGGCCAGCGGCTCAACGTGTTTGCCGGAGTGACTTTCATAGCCCTTGGCATCCGCGTCGCTCTTCCGGACGTGAAATTAAATTCTTCGACGAAGCCCGCATCGAGGTGTACGCCGGCAAGGGCGGCGACGGCTCGGCGTCGTTCCGGCGCGAGAAGCACGTGCCGCGCGGCGGTCCCGACGGCGGCGACGGCGGCAGGGGCGGCAGCGTCCGGGGCGTGGCCGACGTGAACATCAACACCCTCGTGGACTACCGCTACACGCGCATCTTCCGAGCGAAGCCGGGTGAGAACGGCCGCGGCCGCGACCAATACGGGCACGGCGCCGACGACATCCTCCTTCGCTTCCCCGTCGGCACGGTGATCAAGGATGGCGACAGCGGCGAGCTGATCGCCGACCTCGCGAGGGACGGCGAGCGCGCGCTGCTGGCCGCCGGCGGCAAGGGCGGCCTGGGCAACATCCACTTCAAATCGAGTACCAACCGCGCGCCGCGCCAGTTCACGCGGGGCGCGCCGGGCGAGGAACGCAAGCTGGATCTCGAGCTGCGCGTGATCGCCGACGTGGGCCTGCTGGGCATGCCCAACGCCGGCAAGTCGACGCTGATCCGCGCCATCTCCGCCGCCACGCCCAAGGTCGCGGACTATCCCTTCACCACCCTGCATCCCAACCTGGGCGTGGTGCGCGTGGACAACAACCGCTCGTTCGTGGTCGCCGACATCCCGGGACTCATCGAGGGCGCTGCCGAGGGCGCCGGCCTGGGCCACCAGTTCCTGCGCCACTTGCAGCGCACGCACCTGCTGCTACATCTGGTGGACCTGGCCCCGTTCGACGAGGATGCGGACCCCGTGCACGAGGCGAAGGCGATCATCCAGGAGCTGAAGAAGTACGACCTGGCGCTGTGGAAGAAGCCGCGCTTCCTGGTGCTGAACAAGGCCGACCTGCTCGAGCCCAAGGAGGCGCAGAAGCGCGCGCAGGCCTTCGTGAAGAAGCTCGCGTGGAAGAGCCCGTGGTTCCTGGTCTCGGGCATGAAGGGCGACGGCACGAAGGAGCTCACCTTCGCGGTCATGGATTTCCTCGAGGAGGCGAAGCACCAGGCGCGCGGGGTGAAGGCGCGCGTTAGGGACGCATGAGCACGCCGCTCGCCAGCGCCAAGCGCGTGGTGGTGAAGATCGGCTCCAGCCTGCTCACCAACACCGGCGCGGGCCTCGATCGCGCGGCGATCGCGGACTGGGTGCGGCAGATCGCCGATCTGCGCGCGCGCGGGCTCGAGGTGGTGGTCGTCTCCTCGGGCGCGATCGCCGAGGGCATGAAGCGCCTCGGCTGGAGCAAGCGCCCGCACGCGGTGAACCAGCTGCAGGCCGCCGCCGCGGTGGGGCAGATGGGCCTGGTGCAAGCGTGGGAGTCGTGCTTCTCCGAGCGCGGGCTGCACACCGCGCAGGTGCTGCTCACCAACGCCGACCTCGCCGACCGCAATCGCTACCTCAATGCGCGCACCACGTTGCGCACGCTCGTGGCACTCGGCGTCGTGCCCGTCATCAACGAGAACGACACCGTGGTCGTGGACGAGATCCGCTTCGGAGACAACGACACACTGGCCGCGCTGGTGACCAATCTGATCGAGGCCGATGCGCTCGTCATCCTCACCGACCAGCCGGGGCTCTTCTCCGCCGATCCGCGCAAGGATCCGGCCGCGTCCCTGATCGCGCACGCGCAGGCCGGAGACGAGAAGCTGGAGTCCCTCGCCGGCGGCGCCGGCTCCCACCTGGGCAGCGGCGGCATGCTCACGAAGG
>JBKJYC010000573.1:0-2708 GCA_046715885.1 Usitatibacter sp. | reverse complement strand
CCGACGACCACACGTTGCTCGGACACGGGCTCGTGGTCTATGACGCGCTCTATGCCTGGTGCCGGCAGGAGGAGGCCGGGGTGGCCGAGCGGCACACGTGGAAGGCGCCCTCGTGAGCGAGCCCGCGCGCGAGGTGGGATTCCGCGAAGCGCTGAGGTTCTGGCTGAAGCTGGGGTTCATCAGCTTCGGCGGCCCGGCGGGCCAGATCGCGATCATGCATCGCGAGCTGGTGGAGCGGCGGCATTGGATCTCGGAGAGGCGCTTCCTCCACGCGCTCAATTACTGCATGGTGCTGCCCGGTCCCGAAGCGCAGCAGCTCGCGACCTACATCGGCTGGCTGCTTCACGGAACGCGTGGCGGCATCGCGGCGGGAGCGCTCTTCGTGCTGCCGTCGCTGGCCATCCTCATCGCCCTCTCCTGGATCTATGTTCGCCATGGCGACGTGCCCATCGTGGCCGCGATCCTGGACGGCGTGAAGCCCGCGGTGGTGGCCATCGTGCTCGCCGCGGCGCTGCGCATCGGGTCGCGAACGCTGCGCAACGTCCAGCTGTGGTCCATCGCCATCGTGGCTTTCGTGGCGCTCTCGTGGCTCGACGTCCCCTTCCCGGCCATCGTCGCGGGAGCCGCGGCGCTCGGATGGATCGGCGCTCGCTACGCGCCCGACGCGTTCGCACTCCCGGCGCACGGAGGTCCCGGGGGCGCCGGCGCCTCCAGGGCGCTGATCGACGACGACTCGCCCACCCCAGCGCACGCACGCTTCACAATGCGGCGCCTCGTGCTCGTAGCCGCGGTTTTCGTGGGGCTCTGGGCAGCGTCGCTCGGTGCCCTCACGCTCGCCTTCGGCTGGGACAGCGACTTCACGCGGATGGGGTGGTTCTTCACCAAGGCCGCGCTGCTGACATTCGGCGGCGCCTACGCGGTGCTGCCCTATGTCGTGCAGGGCGCCGTCGAGCAATACGGATGGCTCACGAGCACGCAGATGATCGACGGCCTGGCGCTCGGCGAGACCACGCCCGGCCCGCTGATCATGATCGTGGCCTTCGTCGGGTTCCTCGGCGGGTGGAGCAAGGCGCTGCTGGGCGTCGACTCGCTTCTCCTGGCGGGCGTGGTCGCCGCGACGATCGCCACCTGGTTCACGTTCCTGCCCTCGTTCCTCTTCATACTCGCCGGCGGTCCCCTGGTGGAGGGCACGCGCGACGACGCGAAGCTCTCCGCGCCGCTCACCGCCATCACCGCGGCGGTGGTGGGCGTGATCGTGAACCTGGCCTTCTATTTCGCGCTGCACGTGTTCTGGAAACAGACCCGCTTCGATGTGGTGAGCGCGGCCATCGGCGCCGTGGCGCTGGTGGCGCTGGTGCGCTTCAAGGTCGGCGTGATCCCGGTGATCGCCGCGAGCGGCCTCGCGGGGGTATTGACCTGGTGGCTGCGAAGCTAGGACGCGGTGTAGACGCCCGACTTGCCGCCGCGTTTCTCCAGGAGGCGGATGTCGCCGATGGTCATGCCGCGGTCCACCGCCTTCGCCATGTCGTAAATCGTGAGCAGTGCCACGTTCACGGCGGTGAGCGCCTCCATCTCCACGCCGGTGCGCGCCGTGCACTCCACGGTGGCGCGGCATTCGATGGATGCGCTGCCTTCATCCGCGTGGAATTCGACCGCCACCGCCGTGAGGGGCACGGGATGGCACAGGGGAATCAGCTCGGAGGTGCGCTTCGCGGCCTGGATGGCGGCGATGCGCGCCACGCCCAGCACGTCACCCTTCTTCGCGGTGCCGGCCATCACCATGGCGAATGTCGGCGCCTTCATGCGGATGCGCCCCGCCGCCACGGCCATGCGATGGGTCTCGGCCTTGTCGCCCACGTCCACCATGTGGGCCTGGCCCGCCGCGTCGAAATGGGTGAGTTTTTCCGTCATAATGAACCTGCCGTAACCCCGGCCGTCATAGTAACAGCATGCCCCGAGACCGCCGCCGCATCGTGACCTTCCGCCCTCTCGTCGCCTCCCTCGTCGCCATCAGCCTCGCCGCGTCCGCACAGGGCCTGCCGGACCTGGGCGATGCCTCGGTGAACGCGCTTTCGGAGTCCCAGGAGCGCACCATCGGCAACCGCGTCATGCGCGAGGTCCGCAACGACCCCATGTACCTCGACGACGCGGAAGTGGCCGCGTACGTGAAGGCCCTGGGAGCGCGCCTCCTCGCGGTGACCGAAGGCCCGCGCAGGGACGTCGAGTTCTTCGCGATCAACGACGAGCAGGTCAACGCCTTCGCCCTGGTCGGCGGCCACATCGGCATCAATACCGGCCTCATCGCCCTGAGCCAGAACGAATCGGAGCTGGCGGGCGTGCTGGCGCACGAGATCGCGCACATCACGCAGCGCCACCAGGCGCGCTCCATGCATGGCCAGCGCGGGGCGCAGATCGTCTCGCTCGCGGCCCTGGCGCTCGCGGTCCTCGCCTCGCGCGGCGGCGGCTCGCAGAGCGGCCAGGTGACCGAGGCCGCGGTGATGGGCGCCAGCGCGCTCGCGATGCAATCACAGCTCGACTACACGCGCGACCACGAGCGCGAGGTCGACCGCGTGGGCCTCGTCGTCCTCGAGCGCGCCGGGCTGGACACGCGGGGCATGGTCACGTTCTTCGAGCGCCTGCTGCGCGCCAACCGCCTGAACGAGTTCAAGGGCGCGCCCTCGTACCTGCGCACGCACCCCCTCACCACG
>JBKJYC010000572.1:0-3597 GCA_046715885.1 Usitatibacter sp. | reverse complement strand
CGCGATGGCGTCCACGAGCCGCTGCCTGAGGAAAGCCTCGTCCACGACATCCTTGGGATCGAAAGACCACGCGCGCGTCCGAATCTGCGAGGACGGCGAGTAGGCCCCCCAGCCGAGGAACGTGCTCTCGCTCGACACCACGGGAAGCGTGTCTCCGGCCGCGGGCGTGCCCTCGACGCGATCGATGGCGCCCGAGAACACCCACGGATGCCGGTGCTTGAGAGATTTCTCGCGGCCGTGCTTGAGGATGATGCGGGGGGATTCTTGCTTCATGGGACGGGGGGCGGCACGATGGGGACGCGCAGTTTACGCGAAGAGCCCTATGGACACCCGGCTGGAAGAAAGATTGCTCGTGAAAACGGGCGACCTCACGCTCGAGGATGTCGATGCCATCGTCAACGCCGCCAACTCCTCGCTGCTGGGCGGAGGCGGCGTGGACGGCGCCATCCATCGCGGGGGCGGTCCCGCGATCATCGAGGCCTGCCGCGAGATCCGGCGATCGCGCTATCCGCAGGGGCTGCCGACCGGCGAAGCGGTGATCACGACCGGCGGCAATCTGACGGCCCGGCACGTGATCCACACTGTCGGGCCCGTCTACGGGCAGAACGGCGGACGCGAGGCCGAGTTGCTCGCGGCGTGCTACGGGAACTCCATCGCCCTGGCAGCGAGCAACGGCCTGACGTCGATCGCTTTCCCGGCGATCTCCACGGGCGTCTACGGCTATCCAAAGGACGAGGCGGCGGCGGTGGCGTCGCGGGCGATCGAGCGCGCACTCGCGGCCCATCCGGGCATCCGCGAGGTGCGTCTGGTCTTCTTCTCGCCCGCCGACGCCCAGACTTTCATCGACTCGCAAGGAAAATCCTAAAGGCGGCGGGCGGTGTCGACGCCCGGCACGTCCTTCACCTGCCGCAACACGCGCACGATGCCCTCGCCCTCGGTGACCTGAAGCGTAAAGCGCATGAAGGCATGCACGCCACGCGAGAGCGTGTTCACCGCGGTCACGTTGATGCGCTCGCGCGAGATGGCCTCGGAGATGTCGCGCAGCAGCCCCTGGCGGTCGAGGGCGACCACCTCGATCTCTGCGGAGAACGGCGCCTCGCCCGTGGTCTTGCCCCAGTCCGCGGGCATGAGGCGATCCTTCTGGTCCTCGCGCAGGCCCGTGATGTTCACGCAGTCGAGGCGATGGACCATCACGCCGCGGGTGCGCGTGATGAAGCCGATGATCGGGTCCGGCGGCACCGGCTTGCAGCACTTGGCGACCATGGTCGCGATGTTGTTCACGCCGAGGACGAGCACGCCCGAAGACGTCCGGCCCGCGGGCGCCACCGGCGCCAGGTGCACCAGCTCTTCGGGCGCGGCGGGCGCCTCGCCCCGCACCGCGATCTCGATCTGGCGCGAGGTGACTTCGCCGCGACCCAGCGCGGCGAGGAAATCCTCGAGCTTGGCGAACCCGCACTTCGCCGCGATCCGGTCGTGGGCCTCGTGGGTCGCGCCGAGGCGCTGCAGCTCCTTGTCGAGCGCGCTACGGCCCTGGACCGCGTCCTTCTCGAAATCCTCGTGACGGAACCACTGGCGCACCTTGGCCTGGGCGCGCGCGCTGGCGAGGTAGCCGTGCTGCGGCGAAAGCCAGTCGCGCGACGGCCCGCCCTGCTTCGCCGCCATGATCTCGATGCGCTGCGCGTTCTGCAGCTTGTAGTCGAGCGGCACCATGTGCCCGTCGGCCTTGGCGCCGCGGCAGCGATGGCCGAGGTCGGTGTGAACGTGGTAGGCGAAGTCGATCGGGGTCGAGCCCCTGGGCAGGTCCACGACCTTCCCCTGCGGCGTCAGCACGTACACGGTGTCTTCGAACAGGTCGCGCCTGGCGCGGTCGTTCCCCGCGTCCCCGCCCAGCAGCTCGCTCTTCCACGCCAGGACCTGGCGCAGCCACGCGATCTTGGTGTCGAACTTGCGGTCGGCGCGGCCACCTTCCTTGTAGCGCCAGTGCGCCGCCACGCCGTGCTCGGAGTGCAGGTGCATGTCGTGCGTGCGGATCTGCACCTCGAGAGTGCGCCCCTCCGGGCCGATCACGGCGGTGTGCAGCGAGCGGTATTCGTTCGCCTTCGGGTTCGCGATGTAGTCGTCGAACTCGCCCTCCACCGGCGGCCACAGGTCGTGCACGATCCCCAGCACCGTATAGCACTCGCGCACGTTGCTCACGATCACGCGCACGGCGCGGATGTCGTAGAGCTTCTCGAAGGGCACGCTCTTGCCGCGCATCTTCCGCCAGATCGAGTAGATGTGCTTCGGCCGGCCCTGGATGGTGCTGCCCTCGATGCCCAGGGCCTTCAGCTCGATCTTGAGCACCTCGATCACGCGCTGGATGTAGCCCTCCCGGTCAAAGCGCCTCTCGTCCAGGAGCTGGGCGATCTGCTTGTAGACCTCCGGCTCGTTGTAGCGGAACGCGTAGTCCTCGAGCTCCCACTTCATCTCGGAGACGCCGAGCCGGTTGGCCAGCGGCGCGAAGAGCTCCAGCGTCTGGCGGCCGGCGGCGCGGCGGATCGCCTCGTCGGCCTTGGTGATGGAGCGCAGATAGACGACGCGCTCGGCCAGCTTGATCAGCACGACGCGCACGTCCTCGGCGATGGCGAGCAGCATCTTCCTCAACTGCTCGACATCGACCCCGGTCGAGTTGAGCGTCTCGATGCGCCCCGCCCGCGACACCCCCTTCAGCAGCACCGCGAGCTCGGCGCCGAAGTTGGCCTGCACCGCCTCGAAGTCGAGATCGGGCTCGGGAATCGACTGGCTCACGATCGCCGCGGTGACGGTCTCGGGATCGGCGCCCTGGACCAGGAGCAGCCGGGCGACCGCGAGCCCGCGCTCGAAGCCCTCGGCACGGCCGGTGGCCTTGCAGGCGCCCTGGGCGAACTGCAGGGCGCGCACCGGCGACTCGGCGAGGGCCTCGCCGAAGGTGTCGCGCAGCTCGCGTTCGAAGCGGTCGGCCTCGGTGGCGGCGGTGGAGGTCAGCACGGGGAGTCGGACAGCGTCATGGTGGGAGGAATTTTATGCGGAATATTCAGCACTCGAGGAACGTAATCGTAGGCGGCGGGCCGGGGGGTCCTGCCGCCATGATGAAGCCATGAACACGTCGAACCTCTCCTGCAGCCCCGCGCTTCGCGGTGCCGATGCGCCGGATCGGTGCACCGAGCGCCAGCGGCGCCTCGTGAAGGTGAAATTCATGGCGCTGCCGGAGCCGGAGCCGCATGCGCCCCCGGCATCCACCCTCGGTTTCCTAAGCCGCTTCCTCGGTTTCCTCGCGGCGGCGCGCCGCTAGGCGCCGCGGCAGCGGTCTTCCCCCGGCCCCGGGCGCAACCGGGGCCGGCTTTCTCTTTCGGCGCGGGCCCGCCTCACGTATCCTCGGTAAGGGGACAGAGCCCTTAGCGCGCTTCTTGCTAGAGCGTGCCAAGGGGTCTGTCCCCTTACTGTCCCACCCATGCCGCTAGACCTCTATAACGAGATGTACGAAGGCGACCGGACGGTCCGGCCGCATTACGCGGCATTCGCCGACTGGCTGCGCGACACGCCGCCCGAGCGCATCGCGCAGAAGCGCCATGCCGCCGA
>JBKJYC010000571.1:0-7272 GCA_046715885.1 Usitatibacter sp. | reverse complement strand
AGCGCCATCTCCTCGGTGCAGGCGCCGTCGCCGAACGCGAACTGCGCCTTCAGGCCGAGCTCGCGCGCCTGCTTCAGCATCAGCCCGCCGGTCGCATCCATGCCCCCATGGAAGACCACGTCGGGGTTGCGGCTCTTGATGCGCGTGAGGATCGCCTTGAAGTCGGATTCCTTGTCGGTGGTGCGCTCGCGCCCGACGAGCGCCACCCCGGCGGTGCGCAACGATTTCTCGACCTCGGTGGCGAGGCCCTCGCCATAGGCGGTCTTGTCGTCGACGATGGCGACGGTCTTCGCCTTGAGCTCGTTGGCGATGTAGGCGGCGATGGCGGGCCCCTGCTGGTCGTCGCGCCCCACCGTTCGGAAGACGCCCTTCATGTTGCGCTCGGTAAGCGTGGGGTTGGTGGCCGAGCCCGAGATCACCGGGATGCCCGCCTTGTTGTAGATCTCCGAGGCGGGGATGGTGACGCCGGAGTTGAGGTGGCCGATCACCGCGGCCACCTTCGCATCGACGAGCTTCTGCGCGACGGTCGTGCCGATCTTCGGATCGCCCTGGTCGTCCTCGCTCAGCAGGCGGAAGGTGACCGTCTTGCCGCCGATCCTGAGCTTCCTCGCGTTGGCCTGCTCGAGGGCGAGCGCGACGCCGTTCTCGTCGTCCTTGCCCTGGTGCGCGATGGAGCCGGTGAGCGGGCCGGAGTGGCCGATGGTGACGGTGACGGAGTCGGACTTCTGGGGCGGCGCCTCGGTGCGGCCGCACGCTGCAAGCACCACCAGGATCGTCGCCCCCGCGAAGGCGGGGGCCCAGGCTGGATTCCCGCCTGCGCGGGAATGACTCACTTCAGGGCGAGGATCCACTTGACGAGGGCTTTGGCGTCCTCGTCCTTCACGTTCGCGTTCGGCGGCATCGGGACCTGGCCCCAGACGCCCATGCCGCCTTTCTTCACCCTTTCAGCGAGCGTCGCTTCCGCGTCCTTCTGGCTCGCGTACTTCTTCGCGACTTCCTTGTACGCCGGGCCGACGAGCTTCTTGTCGACGGCGTGGCAGGCGGTGCAGGCGTTCTTCTTGGCGAGCTCTTCGCTGGCGAGCGCGGGCGCGGCGGCCAGAGCGAGGCCGGCGGCGGCCAGGGCGAGTACGGACTTCTTCATCATCGATCTCCAGGTAAAGGCTTAGGGGACAGACCCCATGGCTTGCCAAGGGGTCTGTCCCCTAAGCGCTGGGGAGCCGGCATTGTCGGGATTTTCAGCGTTTCCCGCAATGCGGACGGCGTGGTGACCGCAGGCAAGCAGGTAACGCCCTCGCACACCAGCGCGTTGACCGCACCCGGACCCGGCTGGAAGAGCGCGAACGTTGCAGGCAGGTAGGCGCGGTCGAGCGCCTGCCGCCAGGGCGCCTGCGCGTCGGTCGGGCCGGCGACCTTCACGATGCGCGGCGGAGCGAGCGTTTCCTCGAGCGCGGCGAGCAGGCTGCCGAATCCCGCGGGCTGGCGCGACATCTGCGGCCAGTAGAGGGCCAGGGCCTTCTGCGTGGCGTCGCGAAAGCGCATCTCGCCGGTCAGGAAGGCGAGTCGGTTGAGCGCCCAGGCCGCCACGCCATTGCCAGACGGGGTCGCATTGTCGTGGCCCGGCTTCGGGCGATGGATGAGCGGCTCATGGCCGTGCCCGGTGAAGAAGAAGCCGCCTTCGTTCGGGTCCTGGAATTCCTCGATCAGCACGTCACCCAGCTCCGTGGCCCATGCGAGGTCCTCGGGGTCGAAGCCGGCCTGCATCACCTCCAGCAGCGCGGCGAGCAGGAAAGCGTAGTCGTCGAGGTAGGCATCGAGGTGCGCCTTGCCGTCCTTGTACGTGGCGACCAACCGCCCCTCCTTCCACATCCGCGTGCGAATGAAAGTCAGCGCGTTGCGCGCCGAGGCGAGCCACTCGCGCTTCCCGAAGGCGCGCGCGGCGCGCGCCATGCCGCCGATCATCAGCGCGTTCCACGACACCAGGATCTTCTCGTCGCGTCCCGGGCGCACCCGCTTCTCGCGCGCTTCGAAAAGCTTCGCGCGCGCGCGCCCGAGCCGCTTCTGCGCCTCGGTGTCGGTGATGCCCAGCGCCGCGGCCACTTCCTCCAGCGCTCGCGCGACGACGAAGTGCCACTCCTTGCCCTCGAAGTTGGGCGCGCGATCGAGGCCCCAGTGGGGCGCCACGACCGCATATTCCTCGGCGGAAACCAGCGCCTTCACCCGCTCCGGCGTCCACACGTAGTACTTGCCTTCGTGGCCTTCGGAATCCGCATCGAGCGAGGAGTAGTAGCCGCCCTGGGGCGACTGCATCTCGCGCATCACCCATGCGGCCGTCTCCTCGACCGTGCGCGCGAGCAGCGGCTCGCGCGTGACCAGCCACGCGTCCGCGTACAGCCGAAGCAGCCAGCCGTTGTCGTAGAGCATCTTCTCGAAATGCGGGATGGCCCACTCGTCATCCACGCTGTAACGCGCGAAGCCCCCGCCGACCTGGTCGAAGATGCCCCCCTCGGCCATCCTGGAGAGCGTGTGCGCGGCCATGTGGAGCGCGTCGCGATCGCCGGTCGCCCCGTAACGCCGCAGCAGCAGCTCGATGGAGTCGGGGAGCGGGAACTTGGGCGCGGCCCCGAAGCCGCCGCGCTCGGCGTCGAACGTCTGCTGGAGGAACTCGAACGCCGCATCGAGGGGGGCGCGCGAGAACTCGGACGCGTGGCCGCCGCCCTTCGGGGCGGTGCGCGCGAGCGCGGCGACCAGTTGGGCGTTCTGCTCGCGGATCTCGTCGCCGCTCGCGTCGTAGAACTGGCGCACGCGCTGCAGCAGGTCGGGAAATCCCGGCAGGCCATAGCGCGCCGTCTTCGGAAAATAGGTGCCGCCGAAGAACGGCACCTGGTCGGGCGTTAGGAACATCGTGAGCGGCCAGCCGCCGTTGCGCTGCGTGAGCATCGCCTGCGCCGTCTGGTAGATCTGGTCGATGTCGGGGCGCTCCTCGCGATCGACCTTCACGTTCACGAAGAGCTCGTTCATCACTTTCGCGACCCCGGCGTCCTCGAACGACTCGTGCGCCATGACGTGGCACCAGTGACACGCCGAGTAGCCCACGGACAGCAGGATCGGCTTGCCGCTGCGTTTCGACTCGGCGAGCGCCTCGGGCCCCCACGGATACCAATCCACGGGGTTGTCCGCGTGCTGCTGCAGGTAGGGGCTGGTTTCCTGCGCGAGGCGATTGGGCATGGCGCCCACGTTACCGCGAATCGTCATTCCCGCGGAGGCGGGAATCCAGACTGGGCCCCCGCCTGCGCGGGGGCGACGGTTCGAGCGGGCCAGCGCACCAGCCCGAGGATGAGGCTGCAACCCGTGAGGATGATCGCGCAGCCGGCGATCATCAGCACGGGCCCGAAGTACGGGACCGCGTGGCGCATGAAGAGATAGGAGGCGCCCCACATCGCGGCGAGTGCCACGAGGCGCGCGAGATCCGCTGGCCTCAAACGAGAGATCCCTGCAGCGCCCCTTCGAGCTCCAGGAGCCGGGTCTTGCGCTCGAGCCCACCCGCGTAGCCCGTCAGGCTTCCGTTGGTGCCGACGATGCGATGGCAAGGGATCACGACGCCGACCGGATTGCGTCCCGTGGCCGCCCCCGCGGCGCGCGCGGATCCCGGCGCACCGGCACGCCGGGCCAGCTCCGAGTAGGTGATCGTCGCGCCGAACGGCACGCCGGCGATCTCTTTCCACACGCGCTGCTGGAACCCGGTGCCCCCGGGCGCCAGGGGGAGGTCGAAGCATTGGCGCTTGCCCGCGAAGTAGTCGGCGAGCTGTTGCGCGCATTCCTTCAGCGGCGTGGACTGAGGATCTTCCCGCCAATCGGGCGCGACGGGCCTGGTGTACTTGGCGCCGATGAAATTCACGCTGGTGATGAACCCCCCGGCGGCGGTGGCGAGCACGGTGCCCAACGGCGTCACGAACTTGGCGTAGCGGATCATTTCGATTTCTCCAGGGACTTCCAGAGGTGGAGGACGGCGTAGGCGCGCCACGGCCGCCAGCCCTCCGCGGTTTCGAGCGCGGCGCGCGGCTTCGACTGTTGCATCGCCTTCAGTACGGCGACGTCGGGATGGGGAAAGGCGTCGGGCCAGGCGAGCGCGCGCATGGCGATGTATTGCGCGGTCCAGGGACCCACGCCCGGGATCGAAACGAGCGCGGCCAGCGTGGCCTCGACTTCGGCGGTCGGCTCGAGCGAGAGCTTGCCGCTCGCGACGGCACGCGCCAACTCGACGATGGCGCGCGCCCGCGTGGCGATGATGCCCAGCTCCGCGATCCTCGCGGGCTCGAGCGCGGCGATTGCCGTGGCGTGGGGAAACAGGCGTTCCAGCCCTGCATGTGGGGTGGCGATCGGCTCGCCGAACGCCTTCACGAAGCGCGCGGCGATGGTGGTGGCGGCCGCCACGGTGACTTGCTGGCCGAGGATGGCGCGCACGGCAACCTCGAAGCCATCCACCGCGCCCGGCAGGCGCAGGCCCGGGTTCGCTGCCGCGAGCGCGCCCAGCGCCGTTGCGATCTCGTCGGGACGGCAGGCGAGGTCGAAGAGACTCTTCACCCGCGAGAGGACGGAGGGCAAGGCCGAAGCGAGGGACGCGCTGACGACCACGCGCAGGGCGCTGCGGCGCGGCGAAGGGGCCACCTCGATCCAGCCCGCGAGCTTCCCGGCGCGCACCGTGCGGCGATAGCGCTTCGCATCCACCGCTTCTATACCGGCGATGGCGCGCTTCGCCAGGAAAGCGAGCAGCGCGGGCCAATCGTAGGGCGGGCGGTATGCGAGGTCGAACGAGAGGCGGTCGGCCGGCTCGCGCTTCGGGCTCGCGCGACGCAGCTCGCCGGGTGTCATCCGGTAGCGGGTGCGGAAGAGATCGTTGAATCGTCGCAGGCTGGCGAAGCCGCTCGCCATGGCGACGTCGAGCACCGAGAGCTCCGTGTCGGTCAGTAGCCGCTTGGCGAGAAGCAGGCGCTGCGTCTGCGCGTATGCGACCGGCGAGACGCCGAACTCCTGCTGGAAGACGCGGCGCAGGTGGCGGTCGGTGACCGCGAGGTTGCCGGCCAGCGCGGCCAGGCTCGCGTCCTGCAGCCGGCCATCCTCGATCAGGCGCGCCGCCGATTGCGCCAGGCGCTGGTTGGCGTCCACCGCCGCGTAGCCCGGCGCCAGCTCCGGACGACAGCGCAGGCAGGGACGAAACCCGTCGCATTCGGCCGCCGCGGCGCTCGGAAAGAAGCGGCAGTTCCGGCGCAGGGGCGTACGCGCGGTGCATACCGGCCGGCAGTAGATGCCAGTCGTGCCCACGCCCACGAAGAAGCGCCCGTCGAAGCGCGCATCGTGGGCGACGAGCGCACGGTAGCACTGGCTGGAATCGAGGTACATGGACGCATTCTCCGCCGTCGGGTTCCGCCACGCTCGCCGTTTTCGGACATGGAATCAGGCGCGGTCGATGCGGGCGGCGCAGCAGCCGGCGCGGGCGAAAGGCGCGGCGGGCAATCCGGTGATCCTGAAGTGCAGGTAACCTCCTCGTTCGGGTGATGGCTCATTCTCCCGATACCAGCCGCGGAGATCCCGCCGTTTCCGGACATCGAATTGACTCAAGTGGAGCCTGACCCCACTTCAAGCATGGCCAAGCGCAGCGAGTTCGTGGACCACGTGGTCGAGACGATGCGCCTCTTCGGGCCGGTCGACGCGAAGCCGATGTTCGGCGGCTGGGGCCTCTATAACGCCGGCCTCTTCTTCGCGCTGATCGCCGAGGACGCGCTCTACATCAAGGTCGACGACGAGAATCGCGCGGACTTCGAGGCAATGCGGCTGATCCCCTTCGTCTACGAGACCAAGGAAGGGCATAGGATCGCGATGTCGTACTGCCAGGCGCCGGAGGACGCGCTCGAGAGCCCGCCGGTGATGGCGGAGTGGGCCCGGCGCGGATATGGGGCGGCGTTGCGCGCGGCGGCGAGGAAGAAGCCGGCCGGGCCGCGGAGCACTACGCGGAAGGCGAAGACCTGAGGTCGGCGCAGCGCCCGCCGCAGACCCGCAGCAGATCCGCCGGGCGGATGGGGAAGAGTGCGTTGGGCGTGCCCCCGGCCGCATAGACGACATCGAACGCGAGCAGGTCCCGGTCGACCCAGGTGCCGATCTTCTGCGCGTGGCCCACGGGCGGGATGCCCCCGATCGCGTAACCGGTCACCTCGCGCACGAACTCGGGCTTCGCCCGTCCGATGGGCTCGCCCAGCAGGGCGCCAAGCTTCGCTTCATCGACGCGGTTGGCACCACTCGCGACCACCAGGACCGCCTCACCGCTGCGCGTCCCGCGAAAGACCAGCGACTTCGCGATCTGTCCCACCCGGCATCCGAGGAGATCCGCGGCCTCCTGGGACGTACGCGCGGATGCGGCGTGTTCCGTGATGACGGTGTCGAGGCCCAGGGCGTCCAGCGCGTCCTGTACACGGCGCGCGCTGGCCGACAGGGCGGCGGGTTGCGATCCCTCCATCAGCGTGACTGTTCCATCAGCGTTCGAGGATCTCGGGCTCGTTGCGTACCGGGAAGTTGACCGAGTTGGCCATGAAGCAGGCCGCATGCGCGCGCTCGTGCAAGGCTCTCGCGTCTTCCACGCTCGTGCCTTTGGCCACGGTGACCCTGGGGCGCAGGACGACCTCCACCATCTGCATCTTTCCATCGGCGTTCTTGCCCAGCTGCCCGGTCGCGTGGTCCTCGTAGTGCAGCACCGGGATCTTGCGCTTGGCCGCCATCGCGAGATAGGTGAGGAGGTGGCATTGCGAGAGCGAGAGCGTCAGCAGCTCCTCGGGGTTGTACCCCTTGGGATCGCCGCCGAATACCGCGGGCGAGGAGCCGAAGACCTCCGCCTTGTTGGGTGCCGCGAGCCAGTTGTCGCGCGAGAAAGCCGGGTCGGGCGGCAGTTTCTGCGTGGTATCCGCGGGCCAGACCACGCTCACGTCGAATGCGTCGCTCATGGGCAACTCCTCAGGGTACGGACAGCGCCGCGCGCCGCCGGTGCATCAGCCAGAGCGCCGAGCATCCGGCGAAGGCGAGCAGCGGCACCGCGAAATAGTTGAGCGTCGTCCATCCGGTCGTGTTCACCAGGACGCCAGACGACAGGGACGCCAGCGCCTGCACGCCGAAGACGATGATCTCGTTCAGCCCTTGCACCTTCGCCTTTTCAGCGGGCTTGTAGGCCTCGGTGAGCAGCGTCGTGCCGCCCACGTAGGTGAAATTCCAACCCAGCCCCAGCAGCAC
>JBKJYC010000570.1:0-3127 GCA_046715885.1 Usitatibacter sp. | reverse complement strand
CCGAAGAGCTTCTCGATCGCCGCGGCGTTGCGGCGATCCTCGACGCTGGGCTCGGGCGGCGGGAGATTCTCCACCGGCTCGCGCGACGGCTCGATGCGGATATCGAAGTCCTCCGTGGTCATGGAGGAACCGCGCGGCTTCACGGTCACTTGCCAGCGCAGCTTGTACGCTTCCTCGCCGGGCGGCACGCCGGCCACGTCGAGGCGCGCGGGCAGGTCGAACTGGAACGGCAGGCGCAAGCCGCCACGCGGGTCGGCCGCCGCGCGCACGTTCAGGTCGCGCCACCACGCGGGAGCCGTCGAACTGTTGTCCGAGTTGCGATCCGTCTGGCCGGCGACGAGGCGGACGTCGAACTCCTGACCCGGTTTGCCCGAGCGCGCGAAGCGGATCACGCCGCTGATGCGCCCGCCCATGCGCGGCTCGGCGTCGTTCAGCGACAGCGTCGCCTTGCCGCGGCGCAGCAGCGAGATCGTCTGCGCGATGGTGCCGTAGAGCATCAGCACGCCGATCAGGGGAAACAGGAGAACCAGCGCCACCAGCCACTCCCCCGCGACGATCTCGGGCCAGGCGAGGATTCCGGCGGGCAGCGAGATCAGGTTCCAGATGATCGTGATGATCCAGAGTCCGCCCACGGTGGAGCGGCCGTCCGACGTGATGACCGCGGGATTCGCGGCCGGCGCCGTGTCCACTGTCGCGGCGGCGACCGCCTTGCGGTTGCGCTTGCCCGCGTGGGCGGCCACCGAGCGGGCTTTCGCGCGCGCCTTCTTGCCCTTCTTGCCGAGCCAGATCCCGCCGAGCGCCGCCAGCGAACCGACGCCCACGCCGCCGAACATCACCGCGAAGACGCCCATGAACAGCACCATCGCCCAGCGCACGTCGCGGTCCACTACGGCCTCGGCGGGGTTGTCCGGGTTCACGTAGACCGGGATGGTCTTGCCGCTGTTCTTGGCCTCCTCGAGGAACGCGGCCATCGATTCCTGCCAGTCGCCGATGTTGTCCGAGCCGCCCAGGAGGTCGAAGCCGAGCTGCGTGCTCACGAACTCCTTGCCGCCGACCGAGTAGCGGTAGGCGCCGTTCGCCTGGTAGCTGGTGCCGCCCTTGCTGCCGCGGCTCGCCTTCAGCGCGGCGTCATCCACCTTCGCCTGCACCAGCACCCAATCGCCCGCGCGGTTGCTTTGACCCACCATGTGCGCGATGCCCCACGTCGCGAACACGCCGACCGCGCCGAAGGGGATGGCGAAGACGAGGGCGAAGAGCGTGGCGCCGAGCTTGCTGCCCATGGTCGCGCGCCTAGTTCCGCAGGGGCTTGCCGGTCTTCAGCATGTGCTCGATGCGCTCCTGCGTCTTCGCGGTCTCGCCCAGCTCGACGAAGTGGCGGCGCTCCAGGTCGAGCAGCCACTTCTCGTCGACGCCGCTGCCGGGCTCGATCGCGCCCCCGCAGAGGATCTCCGCGATGCGCGAGGAGATATCGAAGTCGTGCTCGGAGATGAAGCCGCCCTGCTTCATGTTGACCAGCATCATCTTCAGCGTGGCCACGCCGGTGTCGCCGGCCACCGGGATCTGCGCGGGCGCCAGCGGCGGGCGCACGCCGGAATCCGCCAGCGCGCGCGCCTCGGCCTTCGCCACATGGAGCAGCTCCGCGGGATGGAAGACCACGACGTCGCCCTGGCGCAGGAAACCCATCTCGCGCGCGTTCTCGGCGCTGCGCGAGACTTCCGCCATCGCCGCCATCTTGAAGGCACGCTGGATCTCGGGGAACGCGTCGCCTCCCTTCGCCCAGGCCGCCGCGCGCTGCGCGAACTCCTTCAGGCCGCCGCCTGCGGGCAGCAGGCCCACTCCGACCTCCACCAGCCCGATGTAGCTCTCCAGCGCGACCACCGCTCGCTGCGAGTGCATGACGAACTCCGCGCCCCCGCCGAGGGCCAAGCCCTCGACGGCCGCCACCGTCGGCACCAGCGCGTACTTGAGCCGCTGCGAGGTCTGCTGGAAGAGCGCGACCATCTTTTCAAACTCGTCGTGCCGGCCGGCCTTCAGCGCCTCGAGGGCGGCCTTGAGGTTCGCACCGACCGCGAAGGGCGCCTCGTGCCAGATCACGAGGGCGTCGAAGTTCCTCTCGGCCTCGTCGATCGCGCGGTTCAGGCCGACGAGCACCTCGTGACCGAGCGAATGCATCTTGCTCTTGAAGGACACGATCGCGATCCGGTCGCGCATGTGCCAAAGGCGCACGCCCTCGTCCTCGAACACGGTCACGCCGCGATCGGGCTGCTGCTCGCCCAGCACGGTCTCGGGAAAAAGCTGGCGCGCGTAGACCGGCAGGTTCGGGCGCGGCACCAGCTTGCCGGTTTCGGGCGAGAACGAGCCCTCCGGCGCGTGCACTCCGTCGCGCTCCAACACCCATTTCGGCAGTGGCTCCTTCGCCATCGTCTTGCCGGCGGCGATGTCCTCCTGGATCCAGGCCGCCACGCGCTTCCAGCCCGCGGCCTGCCAGAGCTCGAAGGGGCCGCGCGCCCAGCCGAAGCCCCAGCGAATGGCGAAGTCGATGTCGCGCGCGCTGTGGGCGATGTCGGCCGCGTGCACGGCGCAATAGTGGAACAGGTCGCGGAAGATCGACCACAGGAACTGCGCCTGCGGGTTGGTCGAGGCGCGCAGCCTGGCCAGCTGCTCGCCGGGGTTCTTCTCCTTCAGGATCGCCTGCACTTCCTCGGCGACCGCGCCGGCCGAGACGCGGTACTCCTTCTTGCCGAGGTCGAGGACGAGGATGTCCTTGCCTTCTTTGGTGTAGATGCCCGCCTTGGTCTTCTGGCCGAGCGCGCCCTTGGAGATCAGCTCCGCGAGCCATTCCGGCGCCTTGTAGAACGGCGCCCAGGGATCCGCGGGCAGCGTGTCGCCGAGCGTCTTCACCACGTGCGCCATGGTGTCCAGGCCGACCACGTCCGCGGTGCGGTAGGTGGCGCTCTTGGCGCGCCCGATGGCGGGTCCGGTGAGCGCGTCCACCTCGTCGAAGCCGAGGTTGAAGAGCCTCGTGTGGTGCATCGCGGCCAGCATCGAGAACACACCGACCCGGTTGGCGATGAAATTCGGCGTGTCCTTGGCGCGGATGACACCCTTGCCCAGCGTGGTGGTGAGG
>JBKJYC010000569.1:0-8053 GCA_046715885.1 Usitatibacter sp. | reverse complement strand
CAGGACGGCAGCATCCACGAGAAGGCGGACCCGTTCGCGACCTGGAACGAGAGGCCGCCGGCGACGGCGTCGCGCGCCTGGACGCTCGAGTACCACTGGAACGACGCGAAATGGATGGCCGCGCGCGCGCGCCACAATGCGCTCGACGCGCCCTGCTCGGTCTACGAGGTGCACCTGGGATCGTGGCGCCGCGAGCGCGAGGGCGGTTTGCCGGGCTATCACGAGATCGCCGAGCCGCTGGCGCGATACTGCAAGGAGCTCGGCTTCACGCACGTGGAGCTGATGCCGATCACGGAACATCCCTTCTTCGGCTGGTGGGGGTACCAGTCCACGGGCTACTTCGCGCGCACCGCGCGCTACGGCACGCCGCAGGATCTCATGCACTTCGTGGACGTCATGCATCGCCACGGCATTGGCGTGATCCTGGACTGGGTGCCCTCGCATTTCCCCACCGACGCGCACGGCCTGGCGCTCTTCGACGGCACCCACCTCTTCGAACACGCCGACCCGCGCCAGGGCTTTCACCCCGAATGGAGCAGCTCCATCTTCAACTACGGGCGCCACGAGGTGCGGGCCTTCCTGCTCTCCTCGGCGCACGCGTGGCTGGAGCGCTACCACCTCGACGGGCTGCGGGTCGACGCGGTGGCCTCGATGCTCTACCTCGACTACGCGAGGAAGCCAGGCGAATGGGTCGCGAACCGCCACGGCGGCAACGAGAACCTCGAGGCCGTGCTTTTCCTGCAAATCCTGAACGAGTCCATCGAGCACGCGTTCCCTCAAGTGCGCGTTGTCGCGGAAGAGTCCACCGCCTGGCCCGGGGTCTCGCACCCGGTGGCCGCCGGCGGCCTCGGTTTCGCGATGAAGTGGAACATGGGCTGGATGCACGACACGCTCGCGTTCTTCTCCAAGGACCCGGTGCACCGCCGCTACCACCACGACAAGCTCACTTTCTCGCTCTGGTACGCCTTCACCGAAAGGTTCGTGCTGCCGCTGTCGCACGACGAGGTGGTGCACGGCAAGGGCTCGCTCATCGGCAAGATGCCCGGGGACCACTGGCAGAAGCTCGCGAACCTGCGCCTGCTGTACGGCTGGATGTGGTCGCATCCCGGCAAGAAGCTTCTCTTCATGGGCTGCGAGTTCGGGCAGGAGCGCGAGTGGAGCCACGAGCGCGAGCTCGACTGGGGGTTGCGCGACCGGCCCGACCACCGCGGCCTGGCGCAGTGGATCGCCGACCTGAATCGCCTCTATCGCGAGGAGCCGGCGCTGCACCAGCGCGACTTCAGCCCCGACGGCTTCGAGTGGGTCGACTGCTGCGATGTCGAGAACAGTGTCGCCAGCTTCCTGCGCCGCGGCAACGATGCGCCGCCCGTGCTCGTCGTGTGCAACTTCACGCCCATCGTGCGCCATGCCTATCGGCTCGGCGTGCCGGAGGGCGGCGCGTGGATCGAGCGGTTGAACAGCGATGCGCCGCTCTACGGCGGCAGCGGCGTCGGCAACCTGGGACGCGTCGAGACCAGCGCCTCGGCCTGGCACGGCCGTCCCCACTCCCTCTTCCTCACGCTGCCGCCGCTGGGCGCGGTGTTCCTCACGCCGGAATGAATGCGCCCGAGAACCGCCAGGTGATCGATGCAGCGCGCGTCGCCGTCGAGGAAGTCACGCCCTGTCTCGACGGCGGTCGCTTCGCGGTGAAGCGCGTGGTCGGTGACACCGTTCGCGTCACCGCGGCGGTCTTCGCCGACGGCCACGACCGGCTCGGGGCCGCGCTGCGCGTGCGCCACGAATCGGCGGGCGCATGGACCGAGCTGCCCATGGAGCCGCTCGGCAACGACCTCTGGGAGGCGTCTTTCGAGGCCGACCGGCTGGGGACATGGCATTACACCGTGCACGCCTGGGTCGATCCGCTCGAGACCTGGCGCGAGCAATTCGAGCGCCGCCAGGACCCCGAGGACATCCGGCGCGCGGCACTTACCGGCGCGGAGCTGATCACGCTCGCCGCGGCCAATGCCGAAGACAAGGACCGGCGGCGCCTGGTCGAATGGGCGGCCCGGTTGAACGAGGCTGGCGACGCCGCGGACCTGAAGCGCATCGGCGTCGACGAAACGCTCTTCCAGATCGCGCGCCGCCACGCGCAGCGCGCGGGCATCTCGCAGTCGCCCGAGCTGCGGCTCGTGGCCGAGCGGCTGCGCGCGCGCTTCGGCGCCTGGTACGAGCTGTTCCCGCGTTCCTTCGCCGCGGCGCCCGGCGAGCACGGCACGTTCGCCGACCTGGAAAGGCAGCTCGACCGCGTCGCGGCCATGGGATTCGACGTGCTCTATCTCCCGCCCATCCACCCCATCGGGCGCATCAACCGCAAGGGCCGCAACAACTCGCGCGTGGCGCTGCCGGGCGAGGCCGGCAGTCCCTGGGCCATCGGCTCGGTCGAGGGCGGCCACAAGGCCACGCACCCGCAACTGGGAACCCACGCGGATTTTCGCCGGCTGCTCGAAGCCGCCCGCACCCGCGATCTCGAGGTCGCGCTGGACCTTGCCTACCAATGCGCGCCCGACCACCCCTACGTCGCGGAGCATCCCGGGTGGTTCCGGCACGCGCCCGACGGCACCATCCAGTACGCGGAGAACCCGCCGAAGAAGTACCAGGACATCTATCCCTTCGACTTCGAGAGCCCCGAGGCACCGGCGCTGTGGGTGGAGCTGCTGTCCGTCGTCACCTTCTGGATCGGGCAGGGCGTGCGCATCTTCCGCGTCGACAACCCGCACACCAAGCCCTTCGCCTTCTGGGAGTGGCTGATCGGCGAGGTGCGGCGCCGCCACCCGCAGGTGATCTTCCTGTCGGAGGCCTTCACGCGCCCGCACGTCATGCACCGGCTGGCGAAACTGGGCTTCTCGCAGTCCTATTCCTATTTCACGTGGCGCAAGACCGGCGCGGAGCTCACCGAATACTTCACCGAGCTCTCGCAGGGGCCTGGCCGCGATTACTTCCGCCCCAACGTGTGGCCCAACACGCCCGACATCCTTCCCTACCACCTGCACTTCGCGCCGATCGAGATGTTCAGGATCCGCTACGTGCTCGCCGCCACCCTCGCCGCGACCTACGGCATGTACGGTCCGGCCTACGAGCTGGGCGAGAACGTGCCGCGCGACCCGGACAGCGAGGAGTACCTCGACTCCGAGAAATACGAGATCAAGGCCTGGGACCTGGAGAAGGCGAAGCCCTTCGAGGCGCTGATCGCGCGCATGAACCGGGTGCGCCGCGAGCATCGGGCGCTGCAATCCAACGACGGCCTCGCCTTCCACGCGACCGACAACCCGATGCTGCTCGCCTACTCCAAGCGCGAGGCTGACGATGCCGTGCTGGTCGTGGTGAACCTCGATGCGAAGCTGCCGCACATGGGCTGGGTGACGGTGGATCCCGAGCCCCTGGGTCTCGCCGAAGACGCGCAGTTCGAGGTGACCGATCTCCTCACGGGGGGCACCTGGCGCTGGCGCGCGGGCCGCAACTACGTGCACCTGTCTCCCGATCAGGCCCCGGCGCACGTTTTCGCCGTCGCGCCGCTCGCGGGTTAGCCATGGACATGCGAGCCGACAAGGGTGCGCCATCCTGGGGACAGTCCCCTGCCACGCAAGGACAAGCGGATCCGGCCTCCAGGGGACAGTCCCCAGGGGACAGTCCTTATTCCTGGTACATGGACGCCATCATCTACCAGCTGCACGTGAAGGCGTTCCACGACTCCAACGACGACGGCGTCGGCGACTTCAGGGGCCTCACCTCGAAGCTGGACTACATCCGCGACCTCGGGGTGAACACCGTCTGGCTGCTGCCCTTCTACCCCTCGCCGCTGCGCGACGACGGCTACGACGTGGCCGATTACCGCGACGTCCACGCGAGCTATGGAACGCTGCCCGACTTCACCACGTTCGTGCGCGAAGCCCACCGCCGCGACCTGCGCGTGATCACCGAGCTGGTGGTGAACCACACCTCGGACGCGCATCCCTGGTTCCAGGCGGCCCGCAGGGCGCCGAAGGACTCGATCAAGCGTGACTACTACGTGTGGAGCGACGACCCCAACAAGTACTCGGGCACGCGCATCATCTTCACCGATACGGAAACTTCGAACTGGGCGTGGGACGAGGTCGCTCAGCAGCACTACTGGCACCGCTTCTTCAGCCACCAGCCCGACTTGAACTTCGACAACCCGCACGTGCTGAAGGCGATCGTGAAGGTGATGCGCTACTGGCTCGACATGGGCGTGGACGGCTTCCGCCTCGATGCCATCCCCTACCTGGTCGAGCGCGACGGCACCAACAACGAGAACCTTCCCGAGACGCACGCGGTGATCAAGCGCATCCGCGCGGCGTTGGACGAGAGCCACCAGGGCAAGCTGCTGCTCGCCGAGGCCAACCAGTGGCCCGAGGACGTGCGCCAGTACTTCGGCGAGGGCGACGAGTGCCACATGGCGTACCACTTCCCGCTGATGCCGCGGCTGTACCTGTCCATCGCCATGGAGGACCGGCACCCGCTGGTGGAGATCCTCGCCCAGACGCCACCCATCCCGCCCGACTGCCAGTGGGCGATCTTCCTGCGCAACCACGACGAGCTCACCCTCGAGATGGTGACCGACCGCGAGCGCGACTATCTCTACGGCGTGTTCGCGACCGACCCGCGCATGCGCGTGAACGTGGGCATCCGCCGGCGCCTGGCGCCGCTGATGGAGAACGACCGCGAGCGGATCGAGCTCATCTCGTTCCTGTTGATGACGCTGCCCGGGGCGCCGATCCTCTACTACGGCGACGAGATCGGCATGGGCGACAACATCTACCTCGGCGACCGCAACGGCGTGCGCACGCCCATGCAATGGAGCCCGGACCGCAACGCGGGCTTCTCGCGCGGCGACCCGCAGCGCCTGTACCTGCCGCCGATCATGGATCCGGTGTACGGCTACCAGGCGGTCAACGTCGAGGCGCAGCTGCGCAGCACGTCCTCGCTGCTGCACTGGACGCGCCGCCTGATTTCGATGCGCCGCCGCCACCGCGCGTTCAGCCGCGGCACGCTCACCTTCCTGGAGCCCGGAAACCGCAAGGTGCTCGCCTTCGTGCGCGAGCTGGAGGGCGAGAAGGTGCTGTGCGTGGCCAACCTCGCGCGCACCTCGCAGGCGGTGGAGCTGGATCTGGCGCGCTTCGAGAAGCATGTCCCGGTCGAGACGCTCGGAGGGGAGTCCTTCCCGCCGATCGGCAAGCTTCCCTACCTGCTCACCCTGTCCGGCCACGGCTACTTCGCCTTCCGCCTCGACCCGCAGGCGCCCCCGCCGGCGTGGCACATGGAGAAGCTGCTGTCGCGCCGCCTGCCGGTGCTCGTGCTGGCGCCCGATTGGCAGGCCGCGCTCGCCGCCAGGTCCACCGACCTGCGCGAGATCTTCCACGACATCACGGCGGAGAAGCTGCGCGACCTGGTGCTCCTGCCCTGGATCCGCAGCCGGCGCTGGTTCGCGGCCAAGTCCGAGGCCATCCGCGACGTGCGCTTCGCTTCGGTCGACGAGTGGAAGACCTCCGAGGGCGACTGGTGGCTCGCCTTCATCGACGCCGAGCTCGAGTCGGGCGAGGTGCAGCGCTACTTCGTGCCGCTGGCACTCGCCTGGGAGACGCGCGAGTCCGACCCGATCGAGAAGTACGGGGAGTTCAGCGTTGCGAAGGTGCGCCGGCGCGACCGCGTGGGCGTGCTCTATGGCGCCTACGGCAATCCCGGGTTCGCGCGCGCCGTGGCACGCGCCATCGCCGAGGCCGGCGCCGCGGGCAAGTCCTTCGAGGTGCCCATGGGCGACGGCGTGCTGCGCTTCAGCGCGACCTCGGCATTGCATGCCCTCGCCACCGCCATCGAGGACGAGGTGCGCATCGCGCCCCTGGACCAGAGCAACACCGGTGTCTTCCTCGGCAACCGCCTCTACCTCAAGGGCTATCGGCGCATGAGCCCCGGCGTCAACCCGGAGCTGGAGATCGGGCGCTTCCTGGCCGACGTCTCGCCCTACCCGCACACGGCCTCGCTTGCCGGCGCCGTGGAGTACGCCGCCGACCCCGACCACGAGCCATCCACGCTTGCCGTGCTGCACAAGTACGTCGAGAACCAGGGCGACCTGTGGACCGCCACGGTGGAGCACCTGGACCGCCTCATCGCCGCGGAGACGACCCATCCCGCCGCCCACGACGCGCCGGCGCTCGCCCTTCCCGCGACGCGCATGCAGCTGCTGGGGCAGCGCGTCGCCGAGTTGCACCGCGCGTTCGCGAAGCCCACGGGGGTGGCGGCTTTCGATCCCGAGTCCGTCACACCCGCGGAATTCACGGCATGGCGCGAGGCGGTGGTGCGCGAGGCCGAGTCGACGCTGGAGGCGCTCGAGAAAGGAATGGAGGGCATCGCCGCGAACGGCCAGGGCCTCGCGCGCGACCTGCCCGCGCAGCGCGCATCCTTCCTGCACCGCCTCGAGGGCCTGGGCGGCGAGGCGCCCGCCATCGTGAAGACCCGGTTCCACGGCGACCTGCACCTGGGCCAGGTGCTGGTCGCGCAGAATGACTTCGTCATCGTCGACTTCGAGGGCGAGCCCGCGCGCCCGATCGCGGAGCGCCGGCGCAAGCACTCCGTGCTGCGCGACGTCGCGGGGATGCTGCGCTCGATCCGCTACGCGGCGCACGCGGCGGAGCTGCGCCCCACCGGGGACGCATCGCGCGACGTGGCACGCCTGAAGGTCGAGACCTGGGCCAAGGATTCCGCCGACCGGTTCCTCGCCGGCTATCGCGACGCGAGCGCCGGGGTCGCCTCGGTCCCCACCGATCCGAACAGCTTTCGCGCCCTCCTCGACCTCTTCGTGGTCGAGAAGGCGCTGTACGAAGTCCGCTACGAGATGTCCCACCGCCCCGACTGGGTCGCGATCCCGCTTCGCGGCCTGCACGAATGGATAGGCCCTTGAACGCACCCGAGACGCAACTCCAGCCCCCGGTGACGCTGCGTCCGGGCACCTCCCACCGCCTCGGCGCCCACTGGGACGGCGAAGGCGTGAACTTCGCCGTGTTCTCCGAGCACGCGGAGCGCGTTGAGCTGTGCATGTTCGACGAGCACGGCAAGCGCGAGGTGCAGCGCATCGACCTTCGCGGCCGCATGGGCGCCATCTGGTACGGCTACGATCCCGCGTGCCGCCCGGGCGCCCTCTACGGCTATCGCGTCCACGGTCCCTACCAGCCCGAGCAGGGGCACCGGTTCAACCCGAACAAGCTGCTTCTCGATCCCTATGCGCACTGCCTCGCGGGCTCGCTCAAATGGAACGATGCGCATTTCGGCTACACGCCGGGCCACAAGAAGGGTGATCTTTCCTTCGACAAGCGCGACAGCGCCGCGAGCATGCCCAAGTGCCGCGTGATCGACACCGCCTTTACCTGGGGCGACGACCGGCCGCCGCGCACGCCGCTGTCCGACACGGTGATCTACGAGGTGCACGTCGGCGGCTTCACCAAGCTGCACCCCGATGTGCCGCCGGCCCTGCGCGGCACCTATGCGGGGCTGGCTTCCGAGCCCGTGATCGACCACCTGAAGCGCATCGGCGTCACCGCGGTCGAGCTGCTGCCGATCCACGCCTTCGTGGACGACCGCCCGCTGGTCCAGCGGGGGCTGCGCAACTACTGGGGCTACAACACGATCGGGTTCTTCGCGCCCGAGAACCGCTACGGCGGCGCCGATCCCGTCAACGAGTTCAAGGCCATGGTGCGCGCGCTGCATTCGGCCGGCATCGAGGTGATCCTCGACGTTGTCTACAACCACACCGCCGAGGGCAACGAGATGGGTCCCACGCTCTCCTTCCGCGGCTTCGACAACCTGGCCTACTACTGGCTCAAGGCCGACGACCGGCGCTACTACGAGAACTTCTCCGGCTGCGGCAACGCGTTCGACCTGCGCAACTCGCACGCGCTCAAGCTCGTGGCCGACTCGCTGCGCTACTGGGTGACCGAGATGCACGTGGACGGCTTCCGCTTCGACCTGGCCACCACGCTCGCGCGCGAGACCCACGGGTTCGACC
>JBKJYC010000568.1:0-9811 GCA_046715885.1 Usitatibacter sp. | reverse complement strand
GTCTCGCGGGTATCGCGCTGGATTTCGGCGGTGCGCATGTCAGGCGAGGATTTCGGAGAGGGCAGCCGAGAGCCGTGCGTTCTCCTCGGGCGTGCCGACGGTGAAGCGCAGGCAGTTGGCGAGAAGGTGGTGCGAGCCGTGGAGGTTGCGAACCAATATACCACGCGCCTTCAGGGCCTCGAAGGCGGCGGGCGCGGCGGGAAGGCGTGCCAGAACGAAGTTGGCCGACGAGGGGAATCGGCTTACCCGCGGCAGCGCGTCGAGCGCGGCCTCGAGGTGCGCGCGCTCGGCCACGATCGCCCGCGTCTGGCGCTCCAGCACGTCGCGCCGCGCGAGCACCAGCTCGGCGGCCGCCGCGCTGAGCACGTTCACGTTGTAGGGCAGGCGCAGCTTCTCGAATTCCTGTGCCCAGGCGGGCGGCGCGATGGCGAGCCCCAGGCGCAGGCCGGCAAGCCCGAGCTTGGAGACGGTGCGCACCAGCACGAGGTTGGGATGCCGGCCCACTTCGGCCAGCAGCGTGGCGCCACCGGCGAACGGGAAATAGGCCTCGTCCACGGCCACCAGGCCGGGCGAGGCGGCCACGATGCGAAGGATGGCGTCGCGGGGGAACAGGTTTCCCGTCGGGTTGTTCGGATACGCGATCCACGTAAGCGCGGGCCGGTGGCGCTCGATCGCCGCCAGCATCGCGCCCTCGTCGAGCGAGAAGTCCTCGCGAAGGTCGACGCCCGCGTAGCGCAGCCCGGCGGCCACGGCGCCCAGGCGGAACATCGCGAACGCCGGCTCTAGCGAGAGCACCACGGCTCCCGGCCTGGACAGCGTCATCGCGATGATCTGCAGGATCTCGTCGGAGCCGTTGCCGAGAACCATCTCGAGCCCCTCGGGAATCGCCAGCGCCTCGCGCAGCCGCGCCTTCAGGGCGGGAGAGCCCGGATGCGGATAGCGGTTGATCGCCACCGCGGCCAGGCGCCGGCCCATCTCCGCGGCGAGGTCGGGGGGAAGCGTGTACGGGTTCTCCATCGCGTCGAGCTTGATCCGGCCTTCGGCGCCCGGTACGGAGTAGGCCTGCAAAGCGAGGATCTCCGGGCGCACCAGGCTCGCCGGATCCTTCATTCCGAGCCGCCCGGGAAGCGGTATTCGGCGCTGCGCGCGTGCGCTTCGAGCCCCTCGGCGCGCGCGAGTGTCGCGGCGGTCCGGCCAAGGCGCGCGGCGGCCTGCGCGGAGATGCGGATCACGCTCGAGCGCTTCTGGAAGTCATGGACACCCAGCGGCGAGGAAAAGCGCGCCGTGCGCGACGTTGGCAGCACGTGGTTGGGCCCCGCGCAGTAATCGCCGATCGCTTCCGAGGCGTAGTGGCCGAGAAAGATCGCCCCGGCGTGGCGGATGCGCGGCAGCAGCGCCTCGGGGTCATCGACCGCGAGCTCGAGGTGCTCGGGGGCGATGCGATTCGCGAGCTCGCACGCCTGCGCGAGGTCGCGCACGTGGATCAGCGCTCCGCGGGCCCGGATCGATGCTTCCACGATCGCGCGCCGCGGCAGCGTGGCCACTTGCCGCTTCATGGAGGCGGCGACGCGATCGATGAACCGCGCATCGGGCGACAGCAGGATCGCCTGCGCGATCTCGTCATGCTCGGCCTGCGAGAAGAGGTCCATCGCCACCCAATCGGGATTGGCGCTGGCGTCGGCGATCACGAGGATCTCCGAGGGGCCGGCGACCATGTCGATGCCGACGCGCCCGTACACCTGGCGCTTCGCCGCGGCGACGAACGCGTTGCCGGGGCCGACGATCTTGTCGACGGCGGGCACGCTCGCGGTGCCGAAGGTGAGCGCTGCAACGGCCTGGGCGCCGCCGATGCGAAAGATGCGGTCGACCCCCGCGATGGCCGCGGCGGCGAGCACGGAGTCGTTGAGGTTCCCGCCCGGCGTCGGGGTCACCATCACCAGGTCGGCCACGCCGGCCACCTTTGCGGCAAGCGCGTTCATGAGGACCGAAGAGGGGTACGCCGCCTTGCCGCCGGGAACGTAGAGGCCGGCGCGGTCGAGCGGCGTCACCTGCTGGCCGAGCACGGTGCCGTCCGGCTCCTCCATGCGCCACTAGCCTTGGACCTGCTGCTCGTGGAAGGCGCGGATGCGCGCCGCGGCGAGTTCGAGCGCCTCGCGCTCGACGCGGGGGATGCGCTCCAGCGCCGCGCGCGCCTCGCCCGTCTCCACGCCGAGGGCGGCCGCGTCCCCCGGGGCCCAGCGATCGAAGCGCGCGGTGAGCTCCAACAGCGCCGCGTCCCCGCGCAGGCGCACCGCCTCGAGGATCTCGCGCGCAACGCGCTCCGCCGTTTCGTCCTGCGCCGACTCGAAGGCGAGGAGCGCCGTGAACTCGGCCTCGAAACCGGGCGCATCGGTCGCGAGACGCCGCGCCTCAGCCACGGATCGCCCTTTCGAAGGCCTCGATGACGGGATCCAGGGCGGAGCGCTTCAGCTTGAGCGACGCGGGATTCACGATCAAGCGGCTGGAAATCGGCTCGATGTCCTCGACCGCACGCAGCTTGTTTGCCCGCAACGTGTTGCCCGTATCGACCAGGTCGACGATCGCGTCGGCCAGGCCCACCAGCGGGGCCAGCTCCATGGACCCGTAGAGGCGGATCAGGTCCACGTGCACGCCCTTGGCGGCGAAATGCTCGCGCGCGGTGCCGATGTACTTGGTGGCCACGCGCAGGCGCGCGCCCTGCTTCACCGCGCTTTCGTAGTCGAACCCTTCGGGCACCGCCACCACCATGCGGCACTTGCCGATCCGCAGGTCGAGCGGCTGGTAGAGGCCCTGCCCGCCGTGCTCGGCGAGCACGTCGCTGCCCGCCACGCCGAGGTCGGCGGCGCCGTACTGGACGTAGGTCGGGACATCGGACGCGCGCACGATGATCACGCGCACGCCCGGGTTGTCGGTCGCCAGGATGAGCTTGCGCGTGGCCTCCGGATCCTCGGCAACGCGCAGGCCGGCGGCGGCCAGCAGCGGAAGCGACTCGTCGTAGATGCGGCCCTTCGAGAGCGCGAGGGTGATCATGGCCTTCAGGATATCCGGCGGATGTTGGCGCCGAGCGCGCCCAGGCGCGCCTCGAGCCGCTCGTAGCCGCGGTCGAGGTGGTAGATGCGCTCGACGATGGTCTCGCCCTCGGCAACCAGGCCCGCGATGACCAGGCTCGCGGAGGCTCGCAGGTCGGTGGCCATCACGGTGGCGCCGGTGAGCTTCTCCACGCCGCGCACGATCGCGGTGTTGCCCTCGACGTCGATCTTCGCGCCCAGGCGGCGCAGCTCCTGCACGTGCATGAAGCGGTTCTCGAAGATCGTCTCAGTCACCACGGACGTGCCGTCCGCGACCGTGTTCATGGCGAGGAACTGGGCCTGCATGTCGGTGGGAAAGCCGGGATGGGGCGAAGTGCGGATGGCGACCGCGTAGGGCCGCCGCGCCATTTCGATGCGCACCGAGTTGCCCGACGACTCGACCTTCGCGCCCGCCTCGCGCAGCTTGTCGATCACCGGGTCGAGGCTCGCGACCGGCGCGTTGGTGAGCGTCACGTTGCCGCGCGTCGCCGCTGCCGCGGCGAGGAAGGTCCCGGCCTCGATGCGGTCGGACATGATCGCGTGGGTCGCCCCCTTGAGCGCAGCAATGCCGACCACGCGGATCACGTCCGTGCCATGGCCGCTGATCTTCGCTCCCATCGCGAGCAGGCAATGCGCGAGGTCGACGACCTCGGGCTCCTTGGCTGCGTTCTCGAGCACCGTCTCGCCCTCGGCGAGGCAAGCCGCCATCATGAGGTTCTCGGTGCCGGTGACGGTCACTGTGTCCATGAAGATCCGCGCGCCGCGCAGCTTCTTCGCCGAGGCGTGGATATAGCCCCCCTCGATCGCGACCGTGGCACCCATCGCCTCCAGGCCCCTGATGTGCAGGTCCACGGGGCGCTCGCCGATGGCGCACCCGCCGGGGAGCGACACCCGCGCGTCGCCGAAGCGCGCCACGAGCGGACCGAGCGCGAGGATGGAGGCGCGCATCGTCTTCACCAGCTCGTACGGGGCGAACGGCTCGATCACCCTCGCTTCGAGCTCCACCGCTCCCGGCGAGACCGAGGCGGCGACTCCCATGCGCTTGAGGAGCGCCACCATGGTGCCCACGTCGTTCAGCTCGGGCACGTTCCAGAGCCGCAGGGGCTCGGGGCTCAGCAGCGAGGCGGCGAGGATGGGGAGCGCGGCGTTCTTGGCGCCCGCGACGCGCACTTCGCCGTGGAGCGGCACGCCGCCTTGGATGGAGAGTTTCTGCATGGTCTTTCGGGGGAGCGGGCCTTTCGGCCCGGGGTCGGTTCAGCGCGCGGCCCACTCGTCGGGGGAAAGGGTCTTCATCGAAAGCGCGTGGATCTCCTCGCGCATGCGATCGCCGAGCGCCTGGTACACCAGTTGGTGCCGGCGCACGCGGGGCAGGCCCGCGAACTCCGGGCTCACGATCACGGCCTCGAAGTGCGCGCCGTCGCCCTTGACTTCAAGGTGCGTGCACGCGAGCCGCGAGCGGATGGACTCTTCGATGGATGCCGGTTCGACCATTTTTTCCTAGTGCCTCAGCTTGTAGCCCGACCGCAGCAGCTGGAGAGTGAGGAATGATAGGGCAGCGAAGGCGGCGGTCGCAATCGCGAGGCTGGTGCCCGGCGCCACGTCCGACTGGCCGAAGAAGCCGTAGCGAAAGCCGTCGATGGCGTAGAAGAACGGGTTCAGGCGCGAGGCGGACTGCCACACGGGCGGCAGTGAATGGATCGAGTAGAACACGCCCGCGAGGAAAGTAAGCGGCATCACGACGAAATTCTGGAACGCCGCGAGCTGGTCGAACTTCTCCGCCCAGATGCCGGCCACGATGCCCAGGGAAGCCAGGATGCCGGAGCCGGTGATCGCGAAAGCGAGCGCCCACAGGGGATGCGCGACCGGTATCGGGACCAGCCAGACGGTGGCCAGGAAAACCCCCGCCCCGACCACGAGCGCCCGCACGATCGCGGCGATCAGGTAGGCGGCGAAGATCTCGCCCGGGGCGAGCGGCGGCAGCAGGATGAAGACGATGTTGCCGGTCACCTTCGACTGGATCAGCGACGAGGAGCTGTTGGCGAAGGCGTTCTGCAGCATCGCCATCATCGCCAGCCCGGGCACCAGGAACTGCGTATAGGTCACGCCGGGGTAGGCCTCGACGTGGCCCGCGAGCGCGTGCGAGAAGACCAGCAGGAAAAGTACGGCCGAGAGCACCGGTGCCGCGACCGTCTGGAAGCTCACCTTCCAGAAGCGCAGCACCTCCTTGTAGAGCAGAGTGCGAAAGCCGCTCACGGCATGCGCTCCGGTTGCCGGTGCATGATCTTGATGAAGACCTCTTCCAGCTCGGGCTCGGCCACCTCCAGGCTCTCGACCGTGGCGCCCGCGGCGCGCAGCTTGGCGAGCGCTTCCTCCACGTGCGCGGTGTCCGCCACGGGGATGCGCCACCACCCGGCGCCGTCGGCGCGGGCTCCCGCCGACAGCGTGGGCGGCAGCTCGCAGCCCGCGAGCTTAACGCGCAGCACCCGCTCGGAGAACTCGGCGAGCAGGTTGGCGGTGGTATCGAGCGCGACCATTTTTCCCTCCTTCATCATCGCGATGCGGCTGCAAAGCTCCTGCGCCTCCTCGAGGTAGTGCGTGGTGAGGATGATGGTGGTGCCCGCCGCGTTCAGCTCGCGCACGAAGGCCCAGAGGGTCTGGCGCAGCTCGACGTCGACCCCGGCCGTGGGCTCGTCCAGCACGATGACGGGGGGACGATGCACCAGCGCCTGCGCCACCATCACGCGGCGCTTCATGCCTCCGGAGAGGCTGCGCATGTTGGCGCGCGCCTTGGTGCCGAGCGCCAGTTTCGAGAGCAGCTCGTCGATCCAGCGGCCGTTGTCGCGCAGGCCGAAGTAGCCCGACTGGAGTTCCAGGGTCTCGCGCACGGTGAAGAAGGGGTCGCACCCCCGCTCCTGCGGAACGATGCCGACGGCGCGGCGCGCCGAGCGGTACTCGCGGCGCACGTCGTGGCCCATGATGCAGAGCGAGCCGGCGTCCGCGATCGCAAGCCCGCCCAGTGCGGATATGAAGGTGGTCTTGCCCGCGCCGTTGGGGCCGAGCAGCGCGAAGAACTCTCCGGGCCGCACCCGCAGGTCCACGCCGTCGAGGGCGCGCACGGCACCGAAGCGCTTCACGACGCCGCGCGCCTCCACGGCCGCGCAACCTTGCGCTGGGGTCATGCTCTCAGGCCCGGCAGGCCTGGATCAGATCAGTCACGCCGTAGAGGTCGGCGAGGGCGAGGAGATTGGCCGGCAGGTTCACGAAAGACAGCTGCTTGTCGCGCGCGAGGGCGCGCCGGCGCCATTCCAGGAGCAGCGCCACGGCGGAGGAGTCGACCGCCGTCACCCCGGAGAAGTCGATGGTGAGGCGTTCGGGCAGGTCGGGCTTCGACTCGTAAGCGTCGCCCTCGGCGAGCACGCGCGGCAGGCTCTCGAAGGACAGCGGCCCTTCGAGCTTCAGCACCTCGCTGCGGGCCGCGCCGTCCATGCTCACTTCTTCGCTTCCGCCTTGACCGGGGCGCGGAAGTTGCGCTCGTGGAGCGCCTTCACCAGCCCGTCGATGCCGCTCTTCTGGATGATGTCGCTGAACGAGCCGCGGTAGGTGGTCACGAGCGATACGCCGTCGACGACCACGTCGTAGACCTTCCAGCCCTGCTCGGTCTTCTCCATGCTGTAGTCGATGGGAATCGGCGGGCCCCCGGACTGCTTCACCTCGGTGCGCACGACCACGTCCTTGTCGGCGGGAGTCATCTTCACCGGCTTCACCTCGACCACCTGGTTGCGGTATTGCGCGAGCGACGACGCATAGGTGCGCACGATCATGTTCTTGAACTCCTTGGCGAGCGACTCGCGCTGCGCCTCGGAAGCCTGCTGCCAGGAGCGGCCCACGGCGAGCCGAGTCATGCGCATGAAGTCGAAGTTCGGGAGGACCTTCTCTTCGGCGAGCTTCATCACCTTGTCGATGTTGCCCGACTGCAGATCCTTGTCCGCCTTGATGGCGGCGAGGACCTCGTCCACGCCCTTCTTCACCAAGGCGTCGGGCGCTTCCTGGGCGAGGGCCGCGGTGGTGAACAGGGCAGCGAGCATTGCGAGGAAAGTACGGGTCATGGGTCGTTGGCCTTTGGGGGAAATACGTCCATGGTGCGACCGCGCAAGCCCGCGCGCGTTCCCGCGCGCCGTGCTCATTTCTTGGCGGGATCTTCCTGCGCCTTGCTGAAGAGGAACTGGCCGATCAGCCGCTCCAGCACGACGGCCGACTGCGTGATGGCGATGCGGTCCCCGTTCTGCAGCTTCTTGTCGTCGCCACCCGCGTCCAGGCCGATGTACACCTCGCCCAGCAGGCCGGAGGTGAGGATCGAGGCCGTGGTGTCCTTGGGAAAGTTGAAGCGCTTGTCGAGCGCCAGCGTGACGAAGGCCTGGTAGCGCTCCTGGTCGAAGTGCAATTCTTCAACGCGTCCGACGACCACGCCCGCGGCCTTCACCGGGGCGCGTACCTTGAGGCCGCCGATGTTGTCGAAGCGCGCCAAGACCCGGTACGCGTCGCGCTGGCCCTCGGCACCGATGTTGCCGACCTTCAGGGCGAGGACAAGCAGCGCCGCGAAGCCCACGGCGACGAAGGCGCCGACCCAGATATCGATGGAGGTTCGTTCCATGTGGTCTTTTCGGGGAGAGTTGGGGTGCGCGCTTCAGCCGTCGGCGCGCAACATGAAAGCGGTAAGGACGAGGTCGAGAGCCAGGATGGTGAGGGCCGAGCTCACCACGGTGCGGGTGGTCGCGCCCGAGACACCCTCGGCGGTGGGCGGCGCGTCGAACCCTTCGAACGTGGCGATCACGCACACCGCGATTCCGAAGACCACGCTTTTGATCACGCCGTTCAGAACATCATAGCGGACATCGACCCCTTCCTGCATCTGCGCCCAGAAGGCGCCGGCGTCCACGCCGATCAGCACCACCCCGACCAAATAGCCGCCGAATACACCCATGGCGGAGAAGATCGCGGCGAGCAGTGGCATCGAGATCACGCCGGCCCAGAAACGCGGCGCGATCACGCGCGCCATCGGCGAGACCGCCATCATGTCCATGGCGGTGAGCTGCTCGGTCGCCTTCATGAGGCCGATCTCCGCGGTGATCGCCGAGCCCGCGCGCGAAGCGAAGAGCAGCGCGGCGACCACCGGCCCCAGCTCGCGAACCAGCGTGAGCGCCACCAGCATGCCGATGGATTCGGTGGCCCCGTAACGCTGCAGCGTCTCGTAGCCCTGCAGGCCCAGCACCATGCCGACGAACAGCCCCGAGACCGCGATGATCACGAAGGAGAGCACGCCGACGAAGTAGATCTCGCGCCGGACCAGGCGGAAGCGATGGAAGCTGGTGCCGGAGGAGGTGAGGACGAGGAAGAAGAAGCGCCCCATGGAGCCGATGCGCCACACGCCCTCGACGAAGCCGTGCCCCAGCTGCGAGAGCTGTACCCGCACGCGGTCAAGCACCGGTGGCTCCCGCGAGCCGGGACAGGCCGACGTCCTCGGCATAGCCGCGCGTCGGCAGGTGGAATGGCACCGGACCGTCGATCTCGCCGTGGATGAACTGGCGCACGAGGGGGTCGGCGGAGCCGCGGATCGCGTCGGGGGTGCCGTGCGCGAGGATCCGCCCTTCGGCCATGAAGTACATGTAGTCCACGATGTGCAGGGATTCCACGACATCATGCGAGACCACGATGGACGTGGCTCCCAGGGCATCATTCAGCTTGCGTACCAACTGTCCGATTACCGAGAGCGCGATCGGGTCGAGCCCCGCGAAAGGCTCGTCGTAGAGCACGAGCATCGGATCGAGCACCACCGCGCGCGCGAGCGCCACGCGCCGGGCCATGCCGCCGGAGAGTTCCGAGGGCGTCAGCTGATGGACCCCGCGCAGGCCCACGGCCTCCAGCTTGAGCAGCACCAGGTCGCGGATCAGGCGCTCGGGCAACTGCGTGTGCTCGCGCAGCGGGAAGGCCACGTTCTCGAAGACGGTGAGGTCGGTGAACAGGGCGCCGAACTGGAACAGCATGCTCATCTTGCGGCGCAGCTGGTAGAGGCCCTCGGAGTCGAGCTGGTGCACCTGCTGCTCGGCGATGCGAACGCTGCCGCGCGTGGGCCTGAGCTGCCCGCTGATCACGCGCAGCAGCGTGGTCTTGCCGCACCCGCTGCCGCCCATGATGGCGACCACCTTGCCGCGCGGGATGCGCAAAGAGATGCTCTTCAGGATCGGGCGCCGGCCGTAGGAAAAATCGACCGACTCGACGTCAACGAGGAATTCGTCAGACACGCGGGATGGAATGTGGCGGGGAAGAGCGGCATTTTACAGCATCGCGGCCATCCGCCTCCCCTATACTTCCCGTGTGAAGAAGACCTCGCTCCTGCTGGTCGACGACGACCCGCTGATCTCGGAGAGCCTCGCCTTCGCGCTTTCCGATGCGCACGAGGTCGTGCTCGCGGGCGACCGCGAGGCCGCGGTCAGGGCTTTGCGCGCGGGCCTGCGGCCCGACCTGGCGCTGATCGACCTGGGCCTGCCGCCCGTGGCGCACCTGCCCAACGAAGGCTTCAAGCTGATCGGCGACCTGCTCGCGCACGCCCCGCAGGTGCGCATCCTCGTGCTCACCGGCCAGAACGAGGAATCGAACGCGCGGCGCGCGCGCGCGCTGGGCGCCGTGGAGCTCGTGCCCAAGCCCTGTGACCCGGCGCACCTGCGCAC
>JBKJYC010000567.1:0-3635 GCA_046715885.1 Usitatibacter sp. | reverse complement strand
CGCCGCGATAGCCCTCCTCGTCGAGCCCAAGCGCCTGGATCATCGTGCCCATGGCGCCGTCCAGCACCAGGATGCGGTTCTGCAAGGCGTCCGAGAGAGCCTCGAGGCGGGCGGGGCGTGTGGAGATCGCTTGGTCCATGGTCGGAAAGCAAAAAAACCCGTCGGCTCAGCGCGAACGGGTTTCGAGGCCGGTCGCTTTAGCTGGATTTATAGAGCGCCCGCAAGCTGAGGATCAAATCGGCGCTGGTGAGTATTCTATGCGAATTCCGTCCCGATGCCCACCGGGCGAGCGCTGCCGGCTACTGGAACGTCTGCGCGTCCCCTTCGCACAGGATCACGCGGTACTCCGGTAGCAGTGCTCTTGCTCGCTGCTCCACGATCGCGACCGGATCCCAGGAATTTCCGAAGACCCGGAGCAGGCGCAGTGCCATCGCCGGGTCGCCCTCGAGGACGTTCTTCTCGACGTGGTTAGGAGGGGCACTCATCGCAGGGCTGGGAGTCGAGCGGTTCGAGCCGTGCGGCTAGTCTAGGGATGGCCCCCGCTGATCGCAAGGGTTTCCATCTTGCCCTTCTGGTAGGGTTCTTCTTCGCGTTCCTCGCACCCCATTGCATCGATGAACCGCCCCAGTTCCCAGCCCCTCGAGGGCGTCAAGGTCGTGGAGTTCTGCCAGATCGCCGCGGGCCCGTTTTGCGGCATGCTGCTCGCCGACTACGGCGCTGACGTGGTGAAGGTGGAGCCGCCCGAGGGCGACGCCATGCGTCAATGGCCGCCGGTGAGCGGCGGCTACAGCGAGAACTTCGCGTCGATCAATCGCGGCAAGCGATCGGTGGCACTCGACCTCAAGGATCCGCAAAGCCGCGACTTCGCCCGCGCCCTGGTGCTCGAGTCGGACGTTGTCATCGAAAACAACCGCCCCGGCGTCATGGCGCGCCTGGGCCTGGGGTGGGACTGGTTCGGCGCGCGCAAGCCCGCGCTCGTCTATTGCTCGATCTCGGCCTTCGGGCAGTCGGGCCCGCGCTCCGCGGAGGGCGGATTCGACCTCACCATCCAGGCCGCGGGCGGCGTGATGAGTGTCACCGGCGAGCCCGAGGGCGATCCGGTGAAATGCGGTGTTCCGCTTTCGGACTTCGCTTCGGGGCTGTATGCGGCGTTCACAATTGCCGCGAAGATCGCGCAGGTGAGGGCAGGCGGCCCCGGCGGAGCTATCGACGTGCCGATGTTCGCGACCACGCTCGCCATCGCCGCGCTGCAGACCAGCGAGTACTTCGGGACCGGACGCAACCCGCGCAAGCTGGGATCCGCCCATCCTCGCAACGCGCCGTATCAAGCCTTTCGCGCTGGCGATGGCTTCTTCGCCATCGCCGCGGGCAACCAGAAGCTGTGGCAATCGGTGTGCGAGGTGGTCGGCCTGCCCGAGCTCTTGCAAGACGCGCGCTTCGCAACCCCGACCACGCGCGCCCAGAACCAAGGCGCGCTGAAGGCGCTCCTCGAGGCGCGCTTCCGGTCCGAGGGCGCGGCCGCGTGGCTGGAGCGCTTTCGCGCGGCGGGCGTTCCGGGCGCGCCGATCAACGGGTATGCCGAAGCGCTCGCGGATCCGCAGTCGCTGCACCTGGGGCTGGTGCAGCCCGCGACACTTCCCAGCGGGCACCAGACCCGCACGGTCGGCTGCCCCGTTCGCCTCGACGGCGCCGCGGTGCCCGTGAAGGCTACTTATCCCACGCTCGGCGAGCACACCGCGGCCCTGCGCGACGCTTTGGAGAGCAAAACATGAAACGCTTCGACGATTTCGTGGCGGCGATGACGCGGGTTGTGGAAGAGAACCGGGACGAGCCGGCCATCCTCGCGAGCGCGCGCCCGTTGCTGGCCGGCCTCATCGCGAACGACGACTGGCTGCTGGAGGAGTTCGCGCAACCGGGCGCGGATACGTATCGCCAATACCTGCTGCATCGCGATCCGCAGGAGCGCTTCTCGGTGATCAGCTTCGTGTGGGGTCCGGGCCAGAAGACGCCGATCCACGACCACACGGTCTGGGGCCTGGTGGGCGTGATGCGCGGTGCGGAGCGCTGCTGCGAGTTCGAGCGCAATGCCGGGGGGCGAGTCGTGTCGTCGGGCTGCGAGCACATCCTGCGCGCGGGGGAGGTCGAGGCGGTCTCGCCCACGGTGGGCGACATCCACACGGTCGCCAATGCGCTCGAGGATCGCGCGTCGGTGAGCATCCACGTGTACGGGGCCGACATCGGGCGCGTCAAGCGCCACTGGTACGACGCGAAGACCGGCGAGCCGCGCGACTTCGTCTCCGGCTACTCGAACGCGTGATGGCCGATCGGCTAGGATGGCCGCGGGAAAGCCACGGAGAGATCGCCATGCTCGTGAAGAAATCCGCGGATCGTGAGTGGGCACCGACGCCAAACGCCGGCATCGAGCGCACCCTCTTCCGCAACAACGAGGGCGGCGGCCGCTCCTCGGTCGTGCGCCTGCGGGAGGGCGCGCGGTCCCCCCGCCACGTGCATCACGGCACGGAAGAGGTCGTGGTGCTGTCGGGAACGATCCTCCTGGGAGGAACGCGCATGGAAGCCGGCGACTACGCGTTCACCGAGGCCGGCGAGGAGCACGACGTGGTCGGCGTCACCGATGCCGTGATCTTCGTGTCCTCCCAGAAGCCGGTCACGGTCGTCGAATGAGGACGAGCCGGCCGCGGGCCCTCAGCGCTCGGTGGTGGCGAGTCGCAGGCCCAGAGCCACCAGCACGGTGCCGCTGAATCGATTGATCCAGGTGAGGGCCGACGGGCGCTTCAGCACGCGCTCCGAGAGGCTGCCCGCGGCAAGCCCCACGGCCGCCTTCACGGGAAGCGCAAGCAGGGCGTAGAGCACGCCCAGGGAGGCCAGGTCGCGCGTCGGATGCGCGCTCGCCGGGTCCACGAACTGCGGCAGGAACGCGAAGAAGAACAGCACGATCTTCGGATTGGTGATGTTCGAAAGCATTCCCTGCCAGATGAGAGCGCCCGGCGAGAGCGCAGGCGCATTGCCGCGAAGCTCCTGCGGCGTGGCCCGCGAGAGCAGCAAGCGCACGCCGAGGTAGACGAGGTACGCCGCGCCGGCGAGTTTGAGCACGAGAAAAAGGCCCTCGCTCGCGTGGAGGATGGCGCCCACGCCCAGGGCGGCGAGCGCGGTGTGGACGATGATCCCCAGGCAAACGCCCAGCGCAGAGCACAGACCGGCGAGGCGCCCCTGCGCGAGGGAGCGCGTCATCACGTAGATCATGTCCTGGCCCGGTGTGACGATCAGCGCCAGCGACGCGGCGATGTACACCCAGAGCGAGTACGACGCCATCGCTACCTGGCGTTGGACGCGAGCCAGTCGAGGGCCAGCGCGCAGAGCGTCTTCACGCCGAGCTTGAGGCAGGCCTCGTCCACGTAGAAACGCGGGCTGTGGTTCGGGGCGGCGGTGTTCGCGTCGCGATCCAGCGGCGTGCAGCCCATGAAGTAGAAGTACCCCGGCACCACCTTCTGGTAGAACGAGAAGTCCTCGGAGCCGCACACCTTGTCGACGACCTGGACGTTCGCCTCGCCGGCGATGCGCCCCAGCGTCGGGACCGACCATGCAGTGAGCGCCGGGTCGTTCACGGTCACGTCGTA
>JBKJYC010000566.1:0-7742 GCA_046715885.1 Usitatibacter sp. | reverse complement strand
CAACGCACCACACCGCCCGCTAGGCCGCCCACACGCGCGGGGGCGAGATGCGCGCGCGGGGCGCGCGGCTGCCGGTCGATCTCACCAACCGGTTCATCTACTACACCGGACCGGTCGACGCCGTGCGCGACGAAGTGGTCGGTCCCGCCGGTCCCACGACCAGCTCGCGCGTGGACAAGTTCGTTGAACCGGTCCTCGCGAGGACCGGTCTGATCGGAATGGTAGGCAAGAGCGAGCGCAAGGACGCGGCGATCGAGGCGATCAGGAAGCACGGTGCCGTGTATTGCATCGCGGTCGGCGGCGCGGCCTATCTCGTCTCCAAGGCGATCCGCAGCTCGCGCGTGCTCGCCTTCGAGGACCTCGGCATGGAGGCGATCCGCGAGTTCGAGGTCAAGGACATGCCGGTCACGGTCGCGGTGGATTCCCTCGGCAACTCGGTGCACAAGAGCGGGCCCGCGGAGTGGCGCTCGAAGATCGGCAAGATCCCGGTCGCGGTGGCCTGAGCCCATGGCGCGCACGGCGGCGGTTTGACGGGACGCACCGCCACCCTCGCGGCCGGCTCCTCCGACGCGCTACACCTCGCGCGCCTCGCGCGCGAACGCCGCCCCATCCTGGTCCTGGCCGCTTCGGCGCTCGATGCCGAGCGCTTGCGCGCCGAGGTCGCCTGGTTCGATCCGCACCTGCGCGTTCACCGGCTGCCCGACTGGGAGATCCTTCCCTACGACCAGTTCTCCCCGCACCCGGACCTGGTGTCCGAGCGGCTGGCCACGCTGTGGCAGTTCGCGAGCGGCGCTTTCGACGTGGGCATCGTGCCGGTCACCACCGCGCTCCAGCGCCTGCCGCCCAAGACCTACCTCGCGGCGCGGACCTTCGACCTGAAGCAGAAGGAGCGCCTCGACCTGGCAAGGCTGCGCGAGCAGCTCGTGACCGCGGGCTACGCGCACGTCCAGCAGGTGATGTCGCCCGGCGAATTCTGCGTGCGCGGCGGATTGATCGACCTCTATCCCACGGGCAGCGCCGTACCGTACCGCATCGACCTGCTGGGCGAGGAGATCGAGACCTTGCGGACCTTCGACGTCGACACGCAGCGCTCGATCTACCCGGTCCCTGCGGTGCGCATGTTGCCCGCGCGCGAGTTCCCGCTGGACGAGGTGGGGCGTGCGACGTTCCGTGACCAGTTCCGCGAGCGCTTCGAGCGCGACCCGTCGCGCTCGCGCATCTACAAGGACGTCTCCAACGGCCTGGCGCCCGCGGGGGTCGAGGGTTACCTCCCCCTCTTCTTCGATGCGACCGCCACGCTCTTCGACTACCTGCCCGACGACACGGCGTTCGCCGTGCATGGCGACGTATCCGGGGCGGCGGAGGCGTTCTGGAAGGACCTCAAGACGCGCTACGAGCTGCTGCGCGGCGACCATGACCGCCCGCTGCTGGAGCCTCGCGAGCTCTACCTCCCGGTAGAAGCGCTCTTCACGGGGCTGGCGGAGTTCGAGCGCTTCGACGTGCGCCAGGAAGCGGTGCCAGAGCAGACGCTGGCGCCGCTCGACGTGGACCGGCGCTCGGTCGAGCCGCTGCGCAACCTGAAGAAATTCACCGGCGCTTTCGGCGGACGCGTGCTGATCGTGGCCGAGGGGCCGGGCCGCCGCGAGACCTTGTCGCAATTCTTCGGCGAGCACGACTTCCATCCCGCTCTGGTCGACGACTGGGACCGCTTCCGCGATTGCGCGCACCCGTTGGCGCTCACCTATGGACCCGTCGCGTCGGGATTCCAGGTCCCCGACGAAAAGCTCGCCATCGTCACGGAGACGGAGCTCTATCCCGGGCAGGTGCGCCAGACGCGCCGGCGCGATTCGCGCCTGCGCTCGAGCGCCGAGGGGATGGTGCGCGACCTGGCCGAGGTGAAGGCCGGCGATCCGGTGGTGCACAGCCAGCATGGCATCGGCCGCTACCAGGGCCTGGTCACCATGGACCTCGGCGAGGGACCAACCGAGTTCCTGCACCTCGAGTACGAGGGCGGCGACAAGCTCTACGTCCCGGTCTCGCAGCTGCACGTCATCAGCCGCTACACCGGCGCGGCACCCGACCAGGCGCCGTTGCACCGCCTCGGCAGCGGCCAGTGGGACAAGGCCAAGCGCCGCGCCGCGCGGCAGGTCCGCGACACCGCCGTCGAGCTTCTCGACCTGTATGCGAAGCGGGCCGCGCGCCAGGGCTTCGCCTTCCCGCTGTCGGCGCAGGACTTCGAGGCGTTCTCGGCCGGGTTCGAGTTCGAGGAGACCCCCGACCAGGCCGCGGCCATCGAGGCCACGGTGCGCGACATGACCAGCGGCAAGCCCATGGACCGGCTCATCTGCGGCGACGTGGGCTTCGGCAAGACCGAGGTCGCGATGCGCGCCGCGTTCGTGGCGGTGGCCGCGGGCAAGCAGGTCGCGATCCTGGTGCCCACGACGCTGCTGGCCGAGCAGCATTTCGAGAATTTCAAGGACCGCTTCTCGAGCATCCCGGTGAAGATCGCCGAGCTCTCGCGCTTTCGCAGCCCGAAGGAAGTCGAGGTGTCGCTGAAGGGGCTCGCCAACGGGACCATCGACATCGCCATCGGCACGCACAAGCTGATCCAGAAGAGCGTGGTGTTCAAGAACCTCGGGCTCGTCATCATCGACGAGGAGCACCGCTTCGGCGTGCGCCAGAAGGAGGAGTTGAAGCGCCTGCGCTCGGAGGTGGACGTGCTCACCCTCACCGCCACCCCCATCCCGCGCACCCTCGCCCTCTCGCTCGAGGGGCTGCGCGACTTCTCGGTGATCGCGACGGCGCCGCAGCGCCGGCTCGCCATCAAGACCTTCGTGAACCGCCACTCCAACGGCATCGTGCGCGAGGCGGTGCTGCGCGAGTTGAAGCGCGGCGGCCAGGCGTACTACCTCTACAACGAAGTCGAGACCATCGAGAACAAGCGCGAGGAGCTGGAGCGGCTGCTGCCGGAGGCGCGCATCGCCGTGGCCCACGGCCAGATGCGCGAGCGCGACCTGGAGCGCGTGATGCGCGATTTCTACCACCAGCGCGCCAACGTGCTGCTGTGCTCGACCATCATCGAGACCGGCATCGACGTGCCCACCGCCAACACCATCGTGATCGACCGCGCCGACCGCTTCGGGCTGGCGCAGCTGCACCAGCTGCGCGGCCGCGTCGGCCGCTCGCACCACCAGGCCTACGCGTACCTCCTCACACCGCCCGAGGAGGCGCTCAACGCCAACGCGAAGAAGCGCCTCGAGGCGATCCAGATGATGGAAGACCTGGGCGCGGGCTTCTACCTCGCGATGCACGACCTCGAGATCCGCGGCGCGGGCGAGGTGCTGGGCGAGTCGCAGTCCGGGGGCATCCACGACGTGGGCTTCGCGCTCTACACCGAGATGCTCGATGCGGCGGTGAAGGGGCTGAAGAAGGGCAAGGAGGTCGACCTCACGCAGCCGCTGTCGATCGCCACGGAGGTGAACCTCCACATGCCTGCGTTGCTGCCCGAGACCTACTGCGGCGACGTCCACGAGCGGCTGGTGCTCTACAAGCGCCTCGCCAACTGCACCAGCGACGAGGAGCTCGAGCGCCTCACGGAGGAGCTGGTCGATCGCTTCGGTCCGTTGCCCGATCCCACGCGCACGCTGCTCGAGGCGCATCGCCTTCGCATCCAGGGCGCGCCGCTGGGCGTGGCGAAGATCGACGCCGCGCCTACGGGCATCGTGGTGCAGTTCGTCCCCGAGCCGCCCGTGGACCCGAAGAAGGTCATCCTCCTGGTCCAGTCGAGCCGCATCTACAAGCTCCCCGGACCCGACAAGGTGCGCATCGACATGAAACACGAGGACATGAAGGCCCGGGCGGGCGAGGTGCGCCAGTTCCTGAGGAAGCTGGCGTGAATCTCGTCATCCAGGGCGACGACGTGTCGACGCCGGACGTGAAGCGCCTGCACGCGCTCGCGCGCGGGGCATCGATCGAACGCGCCTCGGATACGGCCTTTCTCATCACGCACGCCGATCCCTCCACGCGCGAGGCGGTTGCCGCGCATTGCGCGAGTGCCAGGCTCGACTGGGGCTTCGTGCCCGAAAGGCGGAGCCTGCGCGACTTTGGCCTGCTCGCGATGGACATGGACTCGACCCTGATCGCCATCGAGTGCATCGACGAGATCGCGGATTTCGCGGGCCGCAAGGCGGAGGTCGCGGCGGTGACGGCCGCGGCGATGCGCGGCGAGATCGACTGGCCGGAAAGCCTGCGGCAGCGAGTCGCGGCGCTATCGGGCCTCGGGGAGTCGGCGCTGGAGCGCGTCTACGCCGAGCGGCTGCGCTTCAATCCCGGCGCCGAGCGCCTGATCTCGGCCGCACGCCGCGCGGGGCTGAAGACCCTGCTGGTTTCCGGCGGCTTCACGTATTTCACCGACCGCGTTCGTGATCGCCTGGGGCTCGACTACGCCTACTCCAACGATCTGGTTATCGAAGGCGGCAAGCTCGCCGGAACGACCAGCGGAGCCCTGGTCGACGCGCAGGGCAAGGCAGCGCACGTGGCGCGCGTGAGGCAAGAGCTTGGATTGCCGCGGGAACGCGTGCTCGCCATCGGGGATGGAGCCAACGACCTGCCGATGATGGCCGAGGCCGGCACCAGCATCGCCTACCATGCGAAACCCGTGGTGAAGGCGAAAGCCGACTACGCCCTCGACTACGCGGGCCTGGACGGCGTGCTCAGTCTTTTTCCCGAATGAGGCCGGTCACGGGCCGCGGGAAGTAGGCGTACGGGGACGCCGGGACCGCCGACTCGTCGCGCTCCTTCTGGATCGCCAGGTCCTGCGGGTGGTCCCACCAGGTGGCGCGCAGGCTGCGGCGCTGCTCCTCGAGCTGCGGATTGCGGCTGAGCAGCTCGTTCAGGAACTTCGTGGCTTCGGATTCGTACACGGCCGGCTTGCAAGGGGTTGATTCGGCGATAATAGTAGCACTCGCACCCGCGGGAACCGCATGCGCCTCACGTACCCAAGATCCTTCCTGTCCCTGCTCCTGATCGGCTTCACGATCGTGGCCGCGCCGTTGCTGTTCGCGCTGTTCTCGAACGCGGTGGCCTTCGAGCGCCTCGCCGCGCTCTCCGAGCAGGCCGTGCTCTCCGCGGTCAAGGTGACGCAGGTGAGCCGCGCGCTGACCGGCCACATCACGTCGCTCGAGCGCTCAGCCCGCCAGTACGCGGTGGCCGGCGAGGCGACGTTCCTCGAGGCTTACCGCACCAACCGCACCGCGTTCCAGGCGGCCCTGAAGCAGCTGGGGGTGATGCCGCTCACCGAGGTGCAGCAAAGCGAGCTTGACGCCCTGGCGCGGCACGAGGAGGCCATCAACCAGGCTCTCACGCGCTCCGCGCCCACGCCCGACCTCTCGCTGCGCCTCGCGGGCGAGTACGCCGGACTCCTCGATCGAGCGCAAGCGCTGGTGCGCCAGGGCGACCTGGTGATCGACGAAGGCATCGAGGAGCTGCGCACGCAGGCGGTCAAATCCCGCAATCGCGTCTTCTGGCTCATGATCGCGATGATCCCCACGGCGATCCTGCTGATCGCCTCGTTTACCTTCCTCATCGCCAAGCCGATCTCGCAGGTGACCTCGAGCATCCGCGGCCTCGGCGAGGGCCACTTCGCCAAGCCGATCCGCATCGAGGGTCCCGGCGACATGGTGCGGCTGGGCGAGCAGCTCGACTGGCTGCGCGAGCGCCTGGTGACACTGGAGGCGCAGAAGACGCGGTTCCTCCAGCACCTCTCGCACGAGCTGAAGACGCCGCTGACAGCGCTGCGCGAGGGCTCGGACCTGCTCTCCTCGGGGGTGGTCGGCAACCTCAACGCGGAGCAACGCGAGATCGCGCGCATCCTGCAGGAGAACTCGATCGAGCTGCGCAAGCTGATCGAGGGGCTGCTCAACTACAGCGCCGTGCACCACCAGGCGTCGTACATCGACGCGAAGATCGTGCAGCTGCGCGACGTCGTCCGGCGTGTGGTGAACGACCGCAAGCTCGCCATCGTCGCGAAGGGCATCCGCATCGAGCTCAACTGCGAGAACGTGACCGCCTTCTGCGACGAGGAGAAGATCCGCATCCTGCTGGACAACATCATGTCGAACGCCGTCAAGTTCTCGCCCGAGCGCGGGCTCATCTCCATCAAGCTCTACAAGGACCATACCGATGCGGTTTTCGAAATCCTCGACGAGGGCCCGGGAATCCCGGCCCCCGAGCGCGACAAGGTCTTCGACGCGTTCTATCGCGGCACCGAGGCGCCGGTCGCGGCGATCAAGGGCAGCGGCCTGGGACTGTCCATCGTGAAGGAGTACGTGCAGCTGCACAAAGGCCAGGTCGAGATCCTCGAGGGTCCGGGCGCGCATTTCCGCATCCGCTTCCCGCGCAAGAGGGACATGGAGGAAGCCGCATGAGGGCGACAGCGTTCCTCCTGGTCCTGGCTCTTGGGCTCCTCGCCGGCGGCTGCGGCTCGCTCGCCGTGCCTTCCATGAGCACCTCCATGGCCCCGCCGCCGCCGAAGGCGCCGAGCGCGGCCGAGGAGTTGGTTGCGTACCTGTCACGGCTGCGCAGCCTCGACGAGGCCGCGCTCGCCAGCGAGGCCGCGCGGCAGCGCGAGTTCGACCGCCAGGAGCCCGGTGAGCTGAACCGCCTCAAGGTCGCGCTCGCCCTCGCCGTCGCTCCGCAGACGGAGGAAGCGGACATCATCGCCCTGGTGGAGCCGCTCGCGAAGGAAACCCAGGGGACGGACCCGGACGTGCGCGCGATGGCAAGCTTCTTGCAACGTATTGCGGTCGAACGCCGTCGGCTCAAAGAGAGTGCCGCGGCCGCCGGCGCCCGTTCGCGCGACGAGAAGAAGGCATTCGAGTCCCAGAAGCAGCGCGCGGATACGCTCCAGGAGCGCAACGCGCAGCTCCAGCAGAAACTCGACGCGCTCACCGACCTCGAGAAGAGCCTCTCGATCCGCAAGGGGAATTGATGTCCAAGGAAGGCAAAGCTTCACTGCTGCTGGTGGACGACGATCCGGACCTGCTCCGGCTCCTCGCCATCCGCCTCAAGGCAAACGGGTACGGCGTGACCGCGGTCGACAGCGCGCAACGCGCGCTCGCCTCGATCTCGCATTCGCGCCCGGACCTCGTGCTCACGGACCTGCGCATGGCCGGCATGGACGGCATGCAGCTCTTCCAGGAGATCCAGGCGTCCTCCCCGGGGTTGCCGGTGATCATCCTCACCGCGCACGGGACGATTCCGGACGCGGTTACCGCGGTGAAGCGCGGCGTGTTCGGCTACCTCACCAAGCCCTACGAGGCCGAGGAGTTGCTGGCGCAGATCGAGCGCGCGCTGACGCTGCATGGCGGCTCCGCGCGCACTGGCGCGGGCCAGGTGTGGCGCGAGGACCTCGTCACGCGCTCGTCGTTGATGGAGGACCTGCTCGCGAAGGCGCAGCGCGTGGCCGCCGGCGACGCGAGCATCCTGATCCAGGGCGAGAGCGGCACCGGCAAGGAGCTGCTCGCCCGCGCGATCCACCGCTCGAGCCCGCGCGCCAACCATCCCTTCGTGGCGATCAACTGCGGAGCCATCCCGGAGACGCTGCTGGAGAGCGAGCTCTTCGGGCATACCAAGGGATCGTTCACGGGCGCCATCGCCGATCAGCGCGGGCTTTTCATCGCCGCGGACAAGGGCACTCTCTTCCTCGACGAAATCGGCGACATGCCGCTGCCGCTGCAAGTAAA
>JBKJYC010000565.1:0-5625 GCA_046715885.1 Usitatibacter sp. | reverse complement strand
CTTCGGGACCACGCACCGCGTGGGCCCGCTCGCCTTCGACGAGGCGACCAAGTACTACTACTTCCTGATGGCGGTCCTGATGCTCGTGATCGTCGTGAACCTTCGGCTCCAGGACTCGCGCATCGGCCGCGCGTGGGAGGCGATCCGCGAGGACGAGGTGGCGGCGCGCGCGATGGGCATCAACACCACGCGCATGAAGTTGCTCGCCTTCGCCATGGGGGCTTCCTTCGGCGGCATCGCGGGCGGCATCTTCTCCTCGATCCAGGGCTTCATCAGCCCCGAGAGCTTCGTGCTGAACGAGAGCGTGATGGTGCTGGCGATGGTGGTGCTGGGCGGAATGGGCAACATCTGGGGCGTGGTGCTGGGTGCCGTCCTGCTGTCCTTCGTGCCCGAGATCCTGCGCTACACCGTCGAGCCCGCCCAGCGCATGCTGTTCGGACGCTCCATCATCGATCCCGAAGTGATCCGCATGCTGCTCTTCGGTTTGGCGATGGTGGTGATCATGCTGTTCCGGCCCGCCGGGCTGTGGCCCTCGGCGGTGCGCAAGCGCGAGCTGGCGCCCGACGATACGCGGGCGACCCCGTGAGCACGCCACCCGTCGCACTCCTGGAGGTGCAGGGCCTTGCCAAGCGCTTCGGTGGCCTCACCGCCCTCTCGGAGGTGACGTTCACGATCTTCCAGGGCGTGATCTACGGCCTCATCGGGCCGAACGGCGCGGGCAAGACCACCCTCTTCAACGTCATCACCCGACTGTATCGCCAGGACGAGGGCTCGGTGCGCTTCCTCGGCGGGCCGCTCGATGACACGACGCCGGACCGCATCGCCGCGCTCGGCATCGCGCGCACCTTCCAGAACATCCGCCTCTTCGCCAACCTCTCCGCGCTGGAGAACGTGATGATCGGGCGCCACGTGCGCACGCGCGCGGGCGTTTTCGGCGCCATCGTGCGCAACCGGGCCACGCGCGAGGAGGAAGCCGCGATCCACCGGCGGGCGAGCGAGCTGCTCGACTACGTGGGCGTGGGCCATCGCGCCAACGACTTGGCGAAGCACCTCTCGTACGGCGACCAGCGCCGGCTCGAGATCGCGCGCGCGCTCGCCACCGATCCGAAGCTCCTGGCGCTCGACGAGCCCGCGGCCGGCATGAACGCCACCGAGAAGGTGGAGCTGCGCAAGCTGATCGAGCGCGTGCGCCAGGACGGCATCACCATCCTGCTGATCGAGCACGACGTGAAGCTGGTGATGGGACTTTGCGACCGCGTGCTGGTCCTCGACTACGGCCGCAAGATCGCCGAGGGCTCTCCCAAGGACGTGCAGAAGGACCCGAAGGTGATCGAGGCGTACCTCGGAACCCCACACGACAAGGCGGCGAATGGTGAGTGAGTCGAGTTCCCCTCTGCGAGGGCGCTTGGAAACGCCGATCTCCGCCGATGAATGCTTGAGAGGGGATTGCGATGGCTTGCGAAATGCAACTCGGTGCCGCTCGGAAACTGCACGGCGATGAGCCTTCTCACCCTGGAGAACCTGCAGGTCTCGTACGGCGGTATCCGCGCCGTGAAAGGCATCGACATCCACGTCGAGACTGGCGAGTTGGTGTGCCTGATCGGCGCCAACGGCGCGGGCAAGACGACGACGCTGAAGGCGATCACCGGCCTGGTGCATCCCGCCGCCGGCCGCGTGATGTATGGCGGCGAGGACGTCGCCGGGCGCAAGTCCTTCGAGATCGCCCGCCGCGGCCTGGCCCTGGTTCCCGAGGGGCGCGGCGTCTTCCCGCAGCTCACCATCGAGGAGAACCTGCGCATGGGTGCCTATTCCCGCGACGACAAGCCCGCGATCGCCGCCGACATGGAGCGCATCTACGCCCTCTTCCCGAGGCTGAAGGAGCGCCGGGCGCAGACCGCGGGCACGCTCTCGGGCGGCGAGCAGCAGATGCTCGCCATCGGCCGCGCGCTCATGAGCCGCCCGAAGCTGCTGCTTCTCGACGAGCCCAGCATGGGGCTGGCACCGCTCATGGTCGAGAAGATCTTCGAGGTGATCCGCGCGGTCTCGGCCGAGGGCGTCACCATGCTGCTGGTCGAGCAGAACGCACGCCTGGCCCTGGAGGCGAGCCACCGCGGCTATGTGCTCGAGGGCGGCGTCGTCACCCTGGCCGGCGAGGCGAAGTCCCTGCTGGGAAACCCGCAAGTCCGTCAGGCATACTTGGGCGAGTAATACAGCTGTAATTCCCCCGAGTGACGCGGCGCATACGGTCGCAGGCAGGCTGAAACAATAATAGCGACATGACACTTTCCCGAAGGGGCCGCACCGCGCTGCTGGCGGCGGCGGCCGCGGCACTGCTGGGCACGCTCGTGTTCCTGTTCGTGCGCACGGCGGGTATCGACGTTCGCCGCGATTCGGAAAGCGCCGCGCTGTACCGCGAGCTGCGCGCCCTCGACCTGCGCCTGGACGGCGACGCCGCGCGCCTGGCGAACGACCATTCCGCCGCGCAACCCGCTGCCGTGGACCGCGCCCCGGTGATCGCGCGGGTGCTGCGCGAGCTGGAGCAGGGCGGCAACCCCGCCGTCGCCATGCATGGCGCGCAGCTTCGCGTCGCGATGAACGAGAAGCTCGCCACGCTGGCGGCGTTGCGCTCCGAGCACGCGAAGTCGGTGGCCGCCCTGCTGGCGGCCGACGAGGCCGCTGCCGCGCTGTCCGCGCAAGCGAACGCCGCCCGCCTCAGCCGGCCCGGGATCGCCGCCGCCACCTATGCCCTCAGTGCGCAGGCCGAAGGGCTTCGCTTCCGCCTTCGCGAAGTCGGCGTCGAGACGATCGCCGAGGCCAGGCGCGCCCTCGAGCCGCGACTGGCCACGCTGAGCGCCGCGGCCGCAAGCGCGGACCCCGCGCTGGGCTCCGCGGGTGCGCGCGCGGAGCTCGCCGCGCGCGCGTTTCTTTCTTCCGTCGCCCGGGAATCCGCGGCGTGGAAGCTGATGGCCTTCCATCCCCTGGGCGCGCAGATCGATCTCGCCTCGCAACAGCTCGCGGGCTCGCTCACCACCCAGCTCGATGATCAGGAGCGTTGGCGCGCTTACCTCTTTTTCTACGCAGCGGCGCTGCTGATCGTCGCCGGTTACCTCGCCGTGCGCGTCATCGTCGCGCAGGCGCAGCTGCGCGCCGCCAACGAGACCCTGGAGAAGCGCGTCGAGGACCGCACGCGCGAGCTCTCGACGGCGCTGGAGAGGCTGAAGGAATCGGAAGCACAGCTGGTGCAGTCCGAGAAGATGTCCTCCCTGGGCCAGATGGTGGCGGGCGTGGCGCACGAGATCAACACGCCGCTCGCCTACGTGAAGAACAGCCTCTGGACGGTGCGCAGCCGCATGCCGGAGCTGCGCGAGACGATGGCGCAAGCCGAGCGCCTGATGGACCTGCTGCACTCCGAGTCGCCGGATTCCGGGGACCTCGAGGAGGCCTACGCCGCGCTCTCCAAGAGCCTCGCGCGCCTGCGCGAGCTCGAGGTGATGCCGGACCTCGACGCGCTCACCAAGGACGGCGTGCACGGCATCGAGCAGATCTCGGAGCTGGTCACCAACCTGAAGAACTTCGCGCGCGTGGACCGCAGCCGGGTCGCGAGCTTCAACGTGAACGAGGGCGTGAACGCCACGCTGCTCATCGCCCGCGCGCAGCTGCGCAACGTCGACATCGAGAAGCGCCTGGGCGAGGTGCCGTCGATCACGTGCTCGCCTTCGCAGGTGAACCAGGTGATCCTGAACCTCGTCACCAACGCCGCGCAGGCGATGGACAAGCCCAACGGCCGCATCACGGTCGCCACGCGCCGCGTGGACGACGGCGCCATCGCCATCGTGGTGGAAGACAACGGCCGCGGCATCGCGCCGGACGTGCTGCCGAGGATCTTCGACCCGTTCTTCACCACCAAGGAGGTCGGCAAGGGCACCGGGCTGGGCTTGTCGATCGCGTACAAGATCGTGGAGCAGCACGGCGGCAACATCGACGTGCGCAGCCGGGAGGGCCTGGGCACGACATTCACCGTGACGCTGCTGGTCGAGCCGCCGGCCGGGCTGGCCGAGCGCAGCGCCCACGACGAGGTGGCCGCGTGAGGTCCGGTCGCGCATGAGCATCCCGGCGCGCATCGGCAAGTACGACGTGCAATCCGTGCTCGGCCGTGGCGCGGCCGGCATCGTCTACCGCGGCTTCGACGGCGGCATCAAGCGGCCCGTGGCGATCAAGCTGATCCGCAAGGACGAGCTGGATCCCGCCGACCTGGACTACGTGGTCCAGCGTTTCCGCCACGAAGCGCAGGCCGTGGGCCGCCTCACGCATCCGCGCATCGCCGCCATCTACGACTTCATCGAGGATGACGAGATGGCGTGCATCGTGATGGAGCTGGTCAACGGCCGGCCGTTGAACGAGCACCTGCAGGAAGTCTCGCAGTACGGCTTCCGGGACGCCTGGGACATCCTGCGGCAGGTCCTCGACGGGCTCGGGTACTCGCACGGCCAGGGGGTGCTGCACCGCGACATCAAGCCCGGCAACATCCTCATCAACGAGGACGGCCGCATCAAGATCACCGACTTCGGCGTCGCGCGCATCGATTCCTCGACCATCACGCAGCTGGGCGACATCATGGGCACGCCGCAATACATGGCGCCCGAGCAGTTCAGCGGCGCCGACTGCACCACCCAGACGGATCTCTACCAGGTGGGCGTGCTCGCCTACGAGCTGGTCACCGGCTCGCGTCCTTTCAACGGCACCAATGCCGAGATCCTGCGCCTGGTGCTGAACGAGCGGCCGACCAACCCCTCGCAGCACAACACGAAGGTCACCTGGGGCCTCGACTGGGCGATCCAGAAAGCCCTGTCGAAGGACCCGCGCGACCGCTTCGCCTCCTGCCGCGACCTCGCCGACGCGTTGAAGAAGGGGCTGGAGGAGAGCCTGGGCGGACCGCTCGCCAACGCCGCGACGGCGGCCTCGACGGCCCCGGTGGCGCCCGCGGCGAGCCTGCTCGACAAGGCCCGGCTCATCGCCGGCGCCAAGGATGCGGGCGTGATCGCGGGTGCGATCACGGGGCACGTGAACGACGTCACTTTCGCCGCCCCCGGGGACAGCAGGAAGGCGCGCATCCTCTTCGTGGACGACGACGAGCGCATCCTCAACGCGCTGCGCACGCTCTTCCGGCCCCGCTACCACGTGTTCACCGCCGAGAACGGCACCCTGGCCCTCGAATTCGTGAAGCGCTTCGGCATCCACGTCGTCGTGAGCGACCAGCGCATGCCCGGCATGTCCGGGGTGGAGCTTCTGCGCCAGGTGAAGGAAACCGCGCCGGTCACGGTGCGCATTCTGCTCACCGGCTACTCGGACCTGGCAGCGATCGTGGGCTCCATCAACGATGGCGAGGTGTTCCGCTTCCTGAAGAAGCCCTGGGACAACGCGGAGCTGGAGAAGACGCTGGCCGACGGCGTGGCGATCGCGCTCGAGCTGGCCGGTACCGGAACCGAAAAACCTGCCGAGGAGGAGAAGTTCGACGGCTCGGTGCTGGTCGTGGAGCCGAGCGGCGAGATCACGGACGGGATGCGCCAGCTCTTCGCCGGCACTGCTGCGGTGAACAACGTGGAATCTCCCCTCGACGCGGTGAAG
>JBKJYC010000564.1:0-4045 GCA_046715885.1 Usitatibacter sp. | reverse complement strand
CCCAATGGAGATCATCGCAGGTGACGAACTTGCCCAGCCCCGGGTGGAAGGGGCCCACGTGGTAGTCCTCGAGGTACACCTCGATGAAGGTCTTCCAGTTGAAGTCGTATTCCACGACTTCCACCTTGTCCAGGAGGTAACCCTCGAAGTCGAGCTCCTTGGCCACGCCCAGCTTCGCCAGGTCGCGCGCGACATCGCGCTTGCCGTTGAAGAGCATGCCGTTCCACTTCTGCAGGTCCTGGCGCGGCAGGTTCAGGCAGGGCTTCTCGCCGAACGAAGGGGCGCCCAGCAGCGTGCCCTTGGAGTCGTATGCCCAGCGGTGCAGCGGGCAGGTGATAGTGCCGCCTGGCAGCGAACCCGCGCCCGCGAGCATCTTCGCCTGGCGGTGGCGGCAGACGTTGGAGACGAGGTCGTGCTTGCCGTCGTTGTTGACGAGCGTCCACGCGCCGTTCGACTTCCAGTCGAGCACGCGGAATTCACCGGGGTTGGGCGCCATCTGCTCGTGGCCGACGTATCCCGGCCCACGGGCGAAGAGGCGCTGCATTTCGAGGTCGGCCACTTTCGGATCGAAATACCACGAAAGAGGCAGATGGGGATTCGCACGCGTCAGAGCGCGCTGGCTCGCCAAGTCCGACATTCCCGACCTCCAGGGTTGCGAAGATTGAGACCACCGGGCAAATCGAGTCGCCAGCTTTTAACTCTGCGGGCTCCGTCCCGAACCGACACTGCACTGTATGACCCCTAGTTTGGGCCGAGTTCCCTTAGTTTTCAAGACCTTCGGGTTTCATTCGCAAGCTCGCGCAACGGTCCGGAAGGCGCTGGAATCACTTGACCTCCTCGTAGAGCAGGCGCGCCTCGGTGGTGGCCGAGAGTCGCCCCTTCTCGCGCCTGAAAGGCACTAGGCCCGAGCCGCGCTCGAAGGACTGCAACAGCTTGCTCACTGGGTTGCGAGATGCCGAGGCGCTCCGCGGACTGGGTGACCCGATTCGATGACCGCCTTGAAGGCCTCGATCTGGCGCAGGTTCATCGATCGCTTTGGCGAATGTTCACGTCCCGTAGAATACCGGTTTGCCTTGCAAGACCCATGTCCAAGCATTCCGAGCCACCGCCGGCCACCGACAGCCTCACCTTCGAGAAGGCCCTCGAAGAGCTCGAAACCCTCGTCGCGCGCATGGAGGACGGGCGCTTGCCGCTCGAGGAATCCCTCGCCGCCTACCAGCGCGGCGCGCAGCTCATCCGCCTCTGCGAATCGAAGCTGACCGACGCCCAGGCCCGCATCGCCATCCTCGAGGGCGACACGCTGCGGGACCTCAAGCCCGAGGCGAAGTGAGCGAGGTGGATTTCCAGGTTTGGTCGCGCGAGATCGCGAACCGGATGGAGGCGGCGCTGGGTGAGCTTCTCCCCTCCAGGAGCATCGCGCCCTCGCGCCTGCACGACGCGATGCGCTACTCGGTCCTCGATGGCGGCAAGCGCGTGCGCCCCATGCTGGTCTTCGCCGCGGGTCTCGTTTCGGACGCGGATCCCGGACGGCTGCGCGTGGCGGCCGCGGCGGTGGAGATGATCCACGCGTACTCGCTGGTCCACGACGACATGCCTTGCATGGACGACGACGTGCTGCGCCGCGGCAAGCCGACGACGCATGTCGAGTTCGACGAGGCCGCGGCGCTGCTGGCCGGGGATGCGCTGCAGAGCCTCGCGTTCCAGCTGCTGGCGGACCACACGCTCTCCGACGATCCCGCGATCCAGCTCCGGATGATCCAGCTCTTCGCGGTCGCGTGCGGCTCGCGCGGCATGGCAGGCGGGCAGGCGATCGACCTGGGTTCGGTGGGCAAGTCGATCACGTTGCCGGAGCTGGAATACATGCACATCCTCAAGACCGGCGCGCTGATCCGCGCCTCGGTGCTGCTGGGGGTGAACTGCGGCCAGCCGATGCCGCAAGCCGAGCTGGACCACCTCGACCGCTACGCGAAATGCGTCGGCCTCGCCTTCCAGGTGGTCGACGATGTCCTGGATGAGGAAAGCGATTCCTCGACCCTGGGCAAGACCGCGGGCAAGGACCGGAACAACGACAAGCCGACGTACACGAGCCTGATGGGTTTGCCGGGCGCCAAGCAGCTGGCCGCCGAGTTGCTCGCCGACGCCCACGGGGCCCTGAAGGGCTTCGATGCGCGCGCCGACCGCTTGCGCCAGCTGGCCGATTTCATCGTCCACCGCGACCGATGACGCGCCAAGGTAAAATAGCCCGTCCATGAGCGCTTATCCTCTGCTCGAAGGCATCGATTCGCCCGCCGACCTCCGGCGCCTCGACCGCAAGCAGCTCCACGACGTCGCCCGGGAGCTGCGCCGTTTCATCGTGGAGTCCGTCGCCTCCACCGGCGGGCACTTCTCGTCCAACCTGGGCACGGTCGAACTCACCATCGCGCTGCACTACGTCCTCGACACCCCCGAGGACCGGCTCGTCTGGGACGTCGGCCACCAGACCTACGGGCACAAGATCCTCACCGGCCGGCGCGCCCAGATGGGCCGGCTGCGCCAGAAGGGCGGTCCCGCGGGCTTTCCTCGCCGCGAGGAAAGCGTCTACGACACGTTCGGCACCGCGCATTCGTCCACCTCGATCTCCGCGGCCATCGGCATGGCGGTCGCGGCGCGCGCGGCCGGCAGCGATCGGCGCGTGGTCGCGGTGATCGGCGATGGTGCCATGACGGCGGGCATGGCCTTCGAGGCACTGAATAACGCGAAGCAGGCGGACGCCAACGTGATCGTCGTCCTGAACGACAACGACATGTCGATCTCGGAGAACGTCGGCGCGCTCAACAACTACCTCGCCAAGCTGATGTCGGGGCGCTTCTACGCCGCCACCAAGAAGACCGCGGAGAAGGTGCTCTCCTCGATGTCGCCGCCCATCAAGGAGCTGGCCAAGCGCTTCGAGGAGCACGCGAAGGGCATGATCACGCCCTCGACGCTGTTCGAGGCGTTCGGTTTCAACTACACCGGCCCCATCGACGGCCACAACGTCGACGTGCTGATCGACACGCTCACCAACGTGAAGCGCCTCGATGGCCCCCAGTTCCTGCACGTCGTCACCAAGAAGGGGCAGGGCTACAAGTACGCCGAGGAGGATCCCATCACCTACCACGGGCCCGGCAAGTTCGACCCCGAGGTGGGCCTGGTGAAGGCGAAGCCCGCACCCGACACGAAGCCGAAGCCCACCTACACGCAGGTCTTCAGCGAGTGGCTGTGCGACATGGCGCGCATCGAGCCGAAGCTCGTGGCGATCACGCCCGCGATGCGCGAGGGCTCGGGCATGGTGAGGTTCTCGCAGGAGTTCCCCGAACGGTATTTCGACGTGGGCATCGCCGAGCAGCACGCGCTCACCTTCGCCGCCGGCCTCGCGGTGGATGGCGCCAGGCCCGTGGTCGCCATCTATTCGACGTTCCTGCAGCGCGCCTACGACCAGCTCATCCACGATGTGGCGTTGCAGAACCTCCCGGTGCTCTTCGCGCTCGACCGCGGCGGCCTGGTCGGCGCCGATGGTCCCACGCACCACGGAGCGTTCGACCTCGCGTTCCTGCGCTGCATCCCGAACCTGACGGTGATGGCGCCGGCCGACGAAAACGAGTGCCGCCAGATGCTCTTCACGGGCATGGGGATCGACGGGCCGTCCACGGTCCGCTATCCGCGCGGCGCGGGGCCTGGCGTCGAGGTGCAAAAGCCGATGCACGCGCTCCCCATCGGCCGCGGCGAAATCCGCCGCGAGGGCAAGCGTGTCGCGATCCTCGCCTTTGGCTCGATGGTGAAGTCCGCGCTCGAGGCCGGCGCCGAGCTGAACGCCACGGTGGCCAACATGCGCTTCGTGAAGCCGGTGGACGAGGAACTGGTCGCCCGGCTGGCCGCGAGCCACGAGTTGCTGGTGACCGTCGAGGAGGGCGTGGTCAACGGCGGGGCGGGCTCGGCCGTTCTGGAGTCGTTGCACGCGCGGGGCTTCGCCGTGCCGGTGCTGCAGCTGGGCCTACCGGATGCGTTCGTCGAGCATGGCGACACCCAG
>JBKJYC010000563.1:0-3417 GCA_046715885.1 Usitatibacter sp. | reverse complement strand
CGCCTGGACCGTCTTCAGCGGCGCAATGCGGTGAGGCGGGTGCGGGCCTTTACCGCGGCTTCCGATCCCGGGAACCGGGCGATGATTTCCTCGAGCGTGTTGCGCGCGCTGCGGTTGTCGCCCTGCTCGGCCTGCAGGGAAGCGATCGCGAGCAGCGCGTCCGGGGCCTTCGGCGATTGCGGATGGCGCTGGAGCAGGCCCTCCTGCGTGGCGAGCGCGTTGCGGTAGTCCTTGAGGTTCGCGTATCCGATGCCGATCCAGTATTCCGCATTAGCGGCGAGCTGGCTCTGCGGGTAATCCTTCAGGAAAGCGCGGAACGCATCGATGGCCGACGGGAAATCGTTGCGGCGAAAGAGGTTCGACGCGGCGTCATACGCCTTGATCTCGCGCGCCTGCTCTTCCCTGGAAAGCGGCTTCGACGGGGTCGCCGGCACCGTGATCGCCGCATTCACGACCGCGGCCGGCGCCGGGGCGGCGCTCGTCGGGCCAGCCGCGGGCGCTCCTCCTCCCTCGAGACGCTTCAGGCGCGAATCGAGGTCGAGATAGAAATCGCGCTGCTTCTTCTGGAGCTGATCGTTCTGGTTGCCCAGCACCTCGAGGCTGCCGCGCAGCTTCGCGATCTCGGCATTCAGCGCGTCGATCTGCCGCAGGAGCTCCACCACGCCGATGTTTCGGATACTCTCTTCGAGCCGCGCGATGCGCGCCTCGTTGTCACGGGCCTGCAGTGAGAGCTCCTGCTTCAGCACTTCGATGCGCCGGCGAGCCTCCTCATCGTCGAAGAGACCCGCGCGCGCGGGAAAGGACGCCGCGAGAAGGAAAGCCGCGGCGGCAATCGCCCTGCTATTCACCGGCGTATTTGATGTCCGCGCGCCGGTTCTGCGCCCATGCCGACTCGTCACGTCCCGGGGAGGCCGGCTTCTCCTCGCCGAAGCTGACGGTCTCGATGCGCCCGTCCTGCACGCCCAGGACCGTCATCACCTTCTTTACCGACTCCGCGCGCCGCTGGCCGAGAGCGAGGTTGTACTCGCGGCTGCCGCGCTCGTCGCAGTTGCCCTCGATGCGGATCTTCGAGTCGCGCTTGTCGCTCGTCATGTATTTGGAATGCGCCTGCACGACCGGGCGGAACTCGTCCCGGACGGCATTGGAGTCGAACTCGAAATACACGCTGCGCTTGAGCAGGATGCCCTCCTTCAGCGGGTCGGCCGTGATGCGCGACGAGCTGAGGCCGCTGGAGGCTGAGCTGGAGCCCGTGGAGGCGGATGGCGCGGTGGTGCCCGAGGAGCGGTCGGCGACCGGGACGTCCTGCTTCACTTCCGTGCTGCCACAAGCGGCTAGGATCGCCGCAACGGCGAGATACAGGGCGGCTTTGTACATGGCTCTCTCCTTACAGTTGGGTGGACATCGTTGTTGGATCCCTTTCCCGGGTCTTCGTGCCCAATCAATTCGTCGGCAGGGGGCCCCACGCCGGATCGCGCACGTCGCCCGCGGCCGATGCCAGCCGCTGGCGCACCCTGCCGTCCGTCGAGACCGCGGCGAGCTGGCCGCGGCCCCCGGCCTGGGCCTCGTAAAGGATCATCTTACCGTTGGGCGCGAAGCTGGGGGAATCGTCGAGGGTGCCGTCGGTGAGCACCGTGACCTGGCCGGTGGCCAGCTCGAGCAGCGCGATGCGGAATTTGCCGTTCTCGCGCTGGACGAAGGCGATCGACTTGCCGTCGGGGCTGTAGCGCGGTCCCACATTGTAGGTGCCCTCGAAGGTGAGGCGTTGCGGGGCCCCCCCGGACACGGGCATGCGGTACACCTGCGGGGTGCCGCCGCGGTCCGAGGTGAACGCGATCGACTGGCCGTCGGGCGAGAACGCGGGCTGCGTATCGATGCCGCTCGAGTCCGTGAGCCGCTGCGCCTCGCCGCCGCCGGCCGCGACCCGGTAGATCTGCGTGAGGCCATCCTTGCTGAGCGCCACCGCAAGCTGGTTGCCGTCGGGCGACCAAGCGGGAGCGCTGTTGTTGCCGCGGAAATTGGCCACGACTTTCGTGGTGCCCTGCGCCAGGTTCTGCACCACCACGACCTGCTTCTTCTGGTCGAAGGAAACGTACGCCAGGCGGCTTCCGTCGGGCGACCAGGCGGGCGAGATGATGGGCTCGTTGGAGGCAAGCACCGTCTGCGCATTGAAGCCGTCGGCGTCGGAGACCTGCAGTTCGTAGCGCGTGCCGCGCTTCACGACGTAACTCACCTTCGTGGAGAACACGCCCTTGTCGCCGGTCAGCCGCTCGTAGATGACGTCGGCGATGCGGTGGGCAGTGGCGCGCAGCTGCGCGGGAGCCACGACGTACGAGTAGCTCGCGAGCTGGGACTGCTTGCCCACGTCGAAAAGGCGGAAGCGCACTTCCACGCGCCCGTCCGGAAGGCTTTCGACCTTGCCGATCACCAGCGCCTCGGCGGTCCGCGCGGTCCAGTCGCCGAAGCTCACCTCCGAGGGCTCGGTCGGAAGCGGGCTCACGCCCACTGTGTTCACGAGGCGGAAGAGACCAGTGCGCTCGAGGTCCGCGCGAACCACGGCGCTCACCGGTTGGGGCTGGGTGTCCTCGCCCTTGAGCGGCATCACCGCGATGGGGATCTGGCGCCCGCCGCTCGTCGTGATGTCGATCGTGAGCTGGGCGTGGGCACCAAGGGCGAAAAGAAGGGCCCCGAGGAAGGAGGACAGGTATCGCATCATGTTCTTGGTCGCCGGGCTGGCGCCCTAGCGTTCGTGCCGGATTACCAGGTTAAGGTCCCGGAATTTGGGGAAAAGTTCCGAATCCGCCGCCGGAACCGGTAAAGGTTGCGCGCTTCGGATCGCACGCTCGATGGCTGCATCGTAGGCGCGGTTGCCGCTCGACTTCGTGACGGTCGCGTCGAGCACGTCGCCGCCCGGAAGAATGCGCAGCCGCACGACGACTTCCGGGTTGCCCGTCACGGTGTCCGGGACGTTCGCCTTGCCGCGGATTTTAGCCTTTATCTGGTTGACGTAGCGCTCCATCTCCGTCTGCCGTGCCGCGACCGCCGCTTCGCGCGCCTTCTGCGCCTCGAGCTTCGTTCTCTCCTCCTCGGCGCGGCGCTTGTCGTCCTCGCGTTTCTTCTTCGTGTCCTCCTGCTTCTTCTTCTCGGCTTCGCGCTCGACGCGCTCCTTCTTCTCGCGCTCGAGCTTCTCCTTCCTGTCCTTCTCGCGCTTCTCGCGTTCCTTCTTCTCCGCGATGGCCGGATCAGGCTTGGGCGGCTCGGGCTTCGTCTCCGGCGGCTTGGGTGGCGGCGGTTCCGGCTTGGGCGGTTCCGGCTTCGCCGGCTCGGGCTTCGGCGGCTCGGGCTCGGGCGCCGGCGCCTTGGCCACCGGGCCCGGCGGCAGCTTCGCCCACAGCTCGGCTTCCAGCGGCGGCGCGGGCT
>JBKJYC010000562.1:0-8064 GCA_046715885.1 Usitatibacter sp. | reverse complement strand
ACCTCGGGCGAGATGCAGGGGCCCAGCGTCGCGGTGATCGGCGTCGGGGTGAACTACCGGCTGGGCGAGCTCACGGGTGCGATCGACCAGCCGGTCACCGACGTCTGCGGCTGCCTCGCCTCCGCCCCTTCGCGCAACCTGATCCTCGCGCGAACCCTCGTGAACCTGGTGGCACTCCTCGACGGCTTCGAGCGCGACGGCTTCGCGCCGCTGCGCGAGGAGTGGCGCGCGCTGCACGCGTACCAGGGCAAGCGCGTGCGCGTGATCCCGCCGCGAGAGGCCGCCTTCGAGGCCGATGTCATCGACGTGGCCGAGGATGGCGCGCTCCTCGTGAGTGTCGGCGGGCGGGCGCAGAAGCTTTCGTCGGCGGAGCTGGTGGCGCTGAGGCCGCCCTCGAGGCCATGAGCGTTCCCGAGCCCTCCATCCTCGCGATCGACGCCGGGAACACGCGCATCAAATGGGGGCTGCACGACCTCGCGGTCTGGCGCGCCCGCGGCATCTCGCCCACCACGGACGCCGCGCACGTCGCTCGCCAGTGGAACGCCGCGCCCGCGGGCACGAAGCTCATCGCCTCGAACGTGGCCGGCCCCGGGGTGGCGGCGCACATCGAGCGCGCGGCGGCCGAGCGCGCCTTCGTCTGCACGATCATTCGCACGCCGGCCTTGCAGCTCGGCGTGACCAATGGCTACGCCGATCCGGAACAGCTCGGCACCGACCGCTGGGCCGCGCTGATCGCGGCGCACCGCTCGATGCCGGGGCACAAGCTCGTGGTGAACGTCGGCACGGCGCTGACCATCGACGCGCTCACCGGGGATGGGCATTTCCTGGGCGGTCTGATCGTGCCGGGCCCGGCGCTGATGCGCCGCTCGCTCGACCGGGGGACCGCGGGGCTGCGGCTCACCGAAGGCGGCTTCGAGCCCTTTCCCAGGAGCACGCCCGATGCCATCACCTCGGGGGCGATCCAGGCGTGCGTCGGGGCCGTGGAGCGCGTGCGCTCGGACATGGTGGCCTCCGGGGCCGCGCCCCTCGGGCTGGTGCTCTCGGGCGGAGCGGCGATGGAGATCGCCGCCTACCTTCCCATGCCGGCGACCTTCAACGAGAATCTGGTGCTCGACGGCCTCGTGGCCATCGCACGCGAATCCTGACCGTGGCCCGCCTGCTTTTCTTCCTCCTGCTCATCGCGAACCTCGCCTTCGGCGCGCACCTCTGGCTCACCGGGACCGGCGAGCCGACGGACTTCTCCGCGCGCGAGCGCAACCGCGACGAGGTGAAGCTGGTGGCGGTGACGCCGCCGCTGATCGCCGCGCGCAAGGCCGAGGAGACGCGCGAGACCGTGGCTCGCCTCGCCGGCGCCGCCTGCGTGGAGTTTGCCGGCGTGGCCTCCTCGGACCTTCCGCGCGCCCGCGAGGCGTTCGCGGCCTACAAGCTCGGCGATCGGCTGCTGGAGCGGCGGGTGGAGGACATCACGCGCCACTGGGTGTTCGTCCCGGCGACCCGCGAGCGGCGCGCCGCCGAGACGGCAATGGCGGACTTGCGCAAGAAAGGCGTTTCCGACATGTCCATCCGCTCCGACAACGCCATCTCGCTGGGCGTCTTCGCCACCGAGGACGCGGCGCGGCGCTACCTCTCCACGATGGAGGCCAAGGGCGTGCGCGGCGCCCAGTCCGGCCCCTTCACCAAGGAGCTGCGCGAGGTGGCCTTCCTGGTCCGTGAGCCCGACACCGAAATGGTGGCGCGCCTGGCGATCCTCCAGCGCGACTACAACGGCGCGCTCATTCGCGCGGTATCCTGTCCCAACTCATGATCAGATTCTTCGCCCTCCTGGTGGTTTGCGCATCGCTCCTGCTGGCGGCCGCGTCCGGCGGCGCGGCGACGCTTCCCGCGCTTCCGCAAGCATTCATCGACACCACGTATGCGCCGCCCTCGGGCAGGACGATCCTCGTGAATGCGGGTGGCGACTTGCAGGCCGCGCTCGACAATGCCGCCCCGGGCGATACGATCGAATTGCAGGCGGGAGCAACGTTTAACGGGCCGTTCACCTTGCCTGCCAAGGCGGGCTCGGCATGGATCTACATCCGCTCCAGTGCCCATTCGAGCCTGCCGCCGCCGGGCACGCGGGTGGGTCCCGCGGACCAGGCGAACATGCCGAAAATCCAGGTCGCGGCGGGCGCCGGGGCCGCGATCCAGACGGATTCCCGGGCCCATCACTATCGATTCGTCGGCATCGAGGTGAAGCCCGTGTCGGGCAATTTCGTCTACGCCCTTGTCGCCATCGGCAGCGGCGAACCCTCGGTTGCCGCCCTGCCCCACGACATCACTTTCGATCGCTGCTACATCCACGGCGACCCCGGCGCCGGCGGAAGACGCGGCGTCGCGATGAACGGCGTGCGCGTCGCCGTGATCGACTCCCATGTCGCGGATTTCAAGGAGGTGGGCGCCGACACCCAGGCGCTGTGGACGTACAACACGCCGGGTCCATTGAAGATCGTCAACAACTACCTCGAGGCCGCGGGGGAGAATTTCATGTCCGGCGGCGCCGATCCCGAGATCCCCGGCGTGGTGCCGTCGGACATCGAGATACGCGGCAACCACTTCTTCAAGCCCCTGTCATGGATCGGCCGGGCGTGGAGCGTGAAGAACCTTCTCGAGTTCAAGAGCGGACAGCGGATCCTGGTCGAGGGCAACGTCTTCGAGAACAACTGGGCCTCGGCCCAGAGCGGATTCGCGGTCCTGATCACCCCGCGCAACCAGGATGGCCGGGCGCCCTGGAGCGTCACGCAGGACATCACGATCCGCTTGAACAAGTTCGTCAATGTCGGCCAGGGCTTCAACATCTCCGGCCGCGATGCGCCCAACCCGAGCCAGGCGACGCGTCGCGTGCTGATCGAGAACAACTCGATCCAGGTGACACGCCTGCGAGGTGCGGGGGGGCGCATCTTCCAGTTCCTGGGGGGCCCGATCGACACGACCATCCGGCACAACACGGGCGTGATCACGGTGGCGGGCGGGACGGCGGCGTTCTCCGAGAACGATCCGCGTGCGGACCAGTTCGACTTCCGCGACAACCTGCTTTCGCGAGGCGAGGCGGGGTTCGCGGGCACCGGCACCGGCCCGGGAACGCCAACGCTGAGCGGGCATTTCACCAACTACACGTTCCTCAAGAACGCAGTCATCGGCGCCCCGAGCGGGAGCTACCCGGCCGACACCTTCTTCCCGGCAGACAACGAGGCCGTCGGCTTCGTGAACGCCGCCGTGGGGGACTATCGGCTGGCGCCCTCGAGCACGCTGAAGAGCGCGGCCAGCGATGGCAGGGACGTGGGGGCCGATATCGCCGCGATCCAGGAGGCGACCTCCGGTGCGGCATCGGCGACGCCAAATGCTCCTGCGCTCGACTACTCCGACCTGTGGTGGAACGGCCAGGAATCGGGCTGGGGTTTGAGCATCACGCAGCACCCTAGCGGCCAGCTCTTCGCGGCGTGGTACGCATACGGCACCGACGGGCTGCCGCTGTGGGTCGTGATGTCGGGCGGGCAGTGGACCTCGGCCACGACCTTTACCGGGGATCTCCATACCACCATGGGCCCCGATCCGACCGGTCCTTTCGATCCCGCACGCGTGGTCGTAAGCCGCGTCGGCACCGGCACGTTCACTTTCGGCACCAGTGACACGGGCTCCCTCGCGTACACCGTCAACGGCGTCGCCGGGGTGCGCGCGATCACGCGCCAGCTGTTCGGCCCGCCCGACGTAGCGGCGACCGTGAGCTACAACGACCTGTGGTGGAACCCGCAGGAGTCGGGTTGGGGCGTCTCGATCAACCAGCAGAACCGCACGCTCTTCGCGGTGTGGTACTCCTACGGGGCCGACAACAGGCCCGTGTGGTACGTGATGTCGGGGGGCGCATGGACTTCCGAGCAGACCTACACGGGCACGCTCTACCGCACCTCGCGCGCCCCCTCCGAGTACTTTGGAAATACGCCTTTCAGTTCCGCACCGGTGTCCGTCAGCCCGGTGGGATCCCTGACCTTCGCCTTCCACGGACCGGATTTCGCGGTGATGGCCTATGCGGTCAACGGCGTGAGCGGCACCAAGTCCATCACCCGGCAGCCGTTCTGAAGCGCAGCGCGTCGTTGCCTAGTTCTTGCTGAAGCGGATGTCGCCGAAGAAGGCTTCGATGGAGGAGCCGGTGTTGTCGGAGTCGGTCATGATGCCGACGGATTTCACCCGCGGCGGGTCTTCGCCGAAGGCGCGGCGGAAGTCCTCGAGGACGTTCACTCTCGCTTCGTGCCACCGCGACAGGTCGCGCGAGGCATTGCCGGCCACGACCATCTTCACGCGCGAGGTGTTGTAGTGCGTGATGATGTCGCCCTCGTCGCGGTTGGGCTCCCAGATGTACATCAGCGTGGCGTACGGCAGCGAGTTGCCGGTGAGCGCCTTCGCCAGGTCGTAGTTCATCCTCTCGTGCGCCGGCAGCCTCTCGCGCCCGCCTTCGAAGGTGAAGATCACGCGCGCGGGCGCGTCGGCGGCGGCGGGCTGGGTGTTGTCCGCGTTCTCGATCAGCCTGGGCACCTTCCAGCGCCACTCGGCCATGGGGTATTCGTTCAGGTTCACGGAGACTTGCTGCTGGATGCCGGAAGCCGAATTGGTGGCGCGCGCATGGACGACTTGCGTGCCGCCGTCCGTCACCAGTGCGTAGGCCGTGAGGGGCTTGAAGCGGAAGAGCCGGTAGACCTTCCAGCCTTCGGGCAGGCCTTCGAGGGAGGCGGAAAGGGAGAACGGCGTGGGCAGCAGCGCCTGGAGGGATTCCAGGGGCTTCGGCACCGAAGCGCAGGCGGCCAGCAGCGCGAGGGCGGCGAGCGTTGCGTGCGCGGGACGGATCATTCTTATCGGTTATGCTGTCAGACGAAGACAGTTGGCAGTCAGTCTATCCGCAATTCCACCGCACCATGCACACTTTTCTCCCCGGTACCCTAGGCGCCCTCGCCGCGGCCGCCCTGCTTGGCGGATGCGCCGCCATCGACCCCCACAACGTCCTCGGCCGCCGCGATACCGGCGCGCCCACGACCATCGCCGTCACGCCCGTCCCAGGCGTCGAGAGGGCCGGCCTCGCTCCGCCCGACCGGCAGCGCGCCTTCGAGTTCGTCTGGCAGACCATCAACGATCGCTACTACGATCCAAAGCTGAACGGCGTCGACTGGAAAGCGGCGCACGACCGCTACCGGCCCCTGGCCCTGTCCGCGCCGGCCGCCGATGCGTTCTGGGAAATCCTCGATCGCATGACCGGCGAGCTGAAGGACGCGCACACCCGGGTCGAATCGCCCAAGCGCGCCGAGCAGATCTCGAAGAACGAGAGCATCTCGCTGGGGTTCTCGTTCGTTCCCCTCGACGGCAAGCTGGTGATCGTGGGGGTCAACTTCGAATCGGACGCCTACTGGGCCGGGGTGCGCTCGGGCATGCGCATCGTGAACATCCAGGGCGAGGATGCGCTCACGGCCTTCGAGAAGCTGAAGGCGGGCACGCGCTTCGATTCCACCGAGCGCTCGCGCCACCTGCGCGCGGTGCGCAAGCTCACCGCCGGGGAGCCCGACTCCAAGGTCGCCTTCACGTTCGAGCGCTCCGACGGCTCGCGCATCGAAGCCACGCTCACGCGGCGCCGGCTCACCACCGCGGCCACGGCAAGCCATCGCGTCCTGCCCTCGGGGTTCGGCTACCTGCGCCTCAGCCAGTGGACCCTCGGCGCCTCGAGCCGCACCATCACCGGGCTGAAGGAGCTGAAGAAGGCCCCCGGCCTCGTGATCGACCTGCGCGGCAACCCGGGTGGATCGCTGCACGCCGTGAAGGACGTCATGGAGGAATTCTTCCCGAAGCGCACCGAGGTGGGCCGCACGCTCACGCGCACCGGCAAGTCGGTGTCGATGTTCTTCGGCGCGGTGGAAGTGATCGAGCTCAAGCTCTCCGTAGCCGGCAACCCGGAGGCGTACACGGGGCCGGTGGTCGTGCTGGTGAGCGAGTCGAGCGGCAGCGGCAGCGAGTTCTTCGCCGGCTCGATGCAGGCCCTGGGGCGCGCCACGGTGGTGGGCCAGCCCACGTGCGGATGCCTGCTGGGCTTCCTCGGATACGCTTCGGTGCCGGGCGGCGGCGAGCTCGCGTACAGCGAGGTCGGTTTCGAGTTGGCCAACGGCAAGCGCATCGAAGGCGAGGGCGTCATTCCCGACCGCACGGTGCCCATCGCGATGGCGGACCTGCAGTTGAATCGCGACCGCGCGCTCGAGGAGGCCCAGGCCATTCTCGCCGCCGCGGTCAAACCCAAAGGCTAGTCCGCAGATGGACGCCGATGGAAGGCGATAAGGGCAGCAGCAAAGTCGCGTCGGCGCTCAATCCAGGGGTCGCGAAGCGCGAAGCGTGGGCGTGGTCGATGTTCGACTTCGCCAACTCGGGCTACACGACGGTCGTGCTCACGGCCGTATTCAACGCGTATTTCGTCTCGGTCGTCGCGCAGAAGGCCGAATGGGGCACGTTCGCCTGGACCGCCGCCCTTTCGATTTCCTACCTGCTGGTGATGATCGCGGGGCCGCTGCTCGGCGCGTGGGCCGATGCGCATGCCGCGAAAAAGCGCGTGCTGGCCGTATCGACCGCGCTCTGCGTGCTGTCCACCGCCGCGCTGGCACTCGCAGGGCCAGGCGCCGTGGCCTGGGCGGTGGTCTTCGTCATCCTCTCGAACTTCGCCTACGCCATCGGCGAGAACATCTGCGCGGCCTTCCTGCCCGAGATCGCGCGGCCCGAGGCGCTGGGCAAGGTGAGTGGCTGGGGCTGGAGCCTCGGCTACTTCGGCGGCATCCTCGCGCTCGGCATCTCGCTCGCCTGGGTGATGACGGCGGAGTCGCGCGGCTCGAGCACCCCGGCCGCGGTCCCGGGGACCATGTTGATCACCGCGGCGGTGTTCGCGCTCGCCTCGCTGCCGACGTTCCTGCTTCTGAAGGAACGCGCGAAGCCGATGGCGCACGGCGCTTGCGCCGGGGCGCTCGCGCGTGTGCTGCAGACGTTTCGCCACGCGCGCGGCTATCGCGACCTGATCCTCGTTTTCGCCACCGGCGTGTGCTACCAGGCGGGAGTGGCTACCGTGATCACGCTGGCGGCCATCTATGCGACGGAAGTGATGGGCTTCACGTTCGAGGACAACATCATTCTCATCCTCGCCGTGAACGTCACCGCGGCCATCGGCGCGTTCGGCTTCGGCTATGCACAGGACCGGCTGGGCAAAGTGGTGGCGCTGCGCTTCACGCTGGTGGGATGGCTGCTGATGACGGTGGTCGCGTACCTGTCGACGACCAAGCCGATGTTCTGGGTCGCGGCCAACCTCGCCGGCCTGTGCATGGGCTCCAGCCAGTCCGCGGGCCGCGCGCTGGTGGCGTACTTCTCGCCCCCCGACCGCGCCGCCGAGTTCTTCGGCCTATGGGGCGTGGCGACCCGGCTCGCGGCGATCCTCGGCCCCCTCACCTACGGCTCGGTCGCATGGGCCACGGGCGGCAACCATCGCCTCGCGATCCTCCTGACGGGGATCTTCTTCATTCTTGCGCTTGTGTTGCTGGCTTTCGTCGACGAACGCCGGGGGCGCAACCAGATCGTGCGAGGAGAGGCGAACAAGGGGTCTGACCCTTGATACTGGTGCGAATTTCTCTCGCGCTCGTGCCTCGTGCCTTTACCTCATTGCCTTCACGAGGTCGGGCCGGTCGGAGATGATGCCGTCCACGCCGAGGTCGAGCATGCGCCGGATCCGCGCGGGCTCGTTGACGGTCCAGACGACCACCTTCAGGCCCAGGTCGTGCGCCTCGCGAATCTTGGCCTCGTCCACGTCGTTGAAGTTCGGCGACCAGATGCGTCCGCCCGCGGCCTTGACCATCTTCGGCACCGAGCCGTGGTCGCGCAACTGGAATCCCGCCGTCCATTTCGATCCGTCGGGGTCGCTCGCGCGGATGTTGTTCACGTTCCGGCCCTCGACCGTCAGGTAAACGGTCGGGATTCCGGGCGCGATCTTCTGCACCTCCTGCAGGCCGCGCCAGTCGAAGG
>JBKJYC010000561.1:0-4325 GCA_046715885.1 Usitatibacter sp. | reverse complement strand
GGCCATCCCCGTCGATGATCCCTACAAAATGTACTACTCGCCCGACGGCAAGTCCGCCATCGGCGTGGCCGAGGCTATGAAGCGCCTCGACTTCCGCGATCCCAAGACGATGGAGCTGCAGTACTCGATCGAAACGCCGCAGTGCAAGGGCATCAACCACGCCGACTTCTCCAGCGATGGCAAGTTCGCCATCTTCACCTGCGAGTTCGCCAAGACCCTGGTGAAGGTCGACCTCGTCAACCGCAAGGTCATGGGCTACCTCAAGCTCTCCAGGGGCGGCATGCCCCAGGACATTCGCGTCTCGCCCGATGGCAAGGTGTTCTTCGTCGCCGACATGCGCGCCGACGGCATCTTCGTGATCGACGGCGAGAGCTTCGAGGAAGTCGGGTTCGTGCCAACGGGCAAAGGCACCCACGGCCTGTACCCCAGCCGTGACGGGAAGAAGCTCTACGTGTGCAATCGCGGCTCGCACAAGATCCACGGCGCCAAGGGCGGCCCGGGCAGCGTTTCGGTGGTGGACTTCGCCACGCGCAAGGTCGAGGCCACCTGGCCGGTCCCCAACGGCGGCAGCCCCGACATGGGCAACGTGAGCGCCGACGGCAAGTGGCTGTGGCTCTCCGGCCGCTACGACCACGTCGTGTATGCGTTCGACACGGCCACCGGCCAGGCGAAGGTGATCAAGGTCGGCATCGAGCCCCACGGCCTCGCCGTGTGGCCGCAACCCGGGCGCTACTCCCTCGGCCACACCGGCAACATGCGTTAGAGAATCGGGGTCAGGGTAGAAATATCTTTGCGAGCCGACGCTCGCTGACGATATTTCTACACTGACCCCGATTTTCGGCAGTCGGCGGCGATGAGCGTCGCGAGTTGGTCCAGGAGCGGCACCGGAAGGTCGTGCCCCATACCCTTCACCACCACGTGCTCCACGGAGCCGCCGGCATCGCGGATCACCCGCGCGGTCTCCGCGCCGCACGCGAGGCGCATGAGCGGATCCTCGTCGCCGTGCAGCACCAGTGTCGGCACCTTGATTCGGCTCACGACCTCGGTGCGATCGCCGCTGCCCGCGATGGCGACCAACTGCCGCGCGACCGCCGGCGGGTTGTAGCAGCGCTTCACGTGGCGCTCGCAGAGCACGCGCAAGTAGCCTTCCTCGGCCGGGTGGGTGCGGCTGCCGATGATGCGCAGCAGCTTCATCATCCGGCGGATCGCACCCTCGGTATCACCGCGCTTCGCGGGCTTCTCGAGCAGTGCCGAGCGCGCCTTCCACGTCGGTCCCGGCAGGCTGCGCTTTCCGGTCGTCGACATGATCGAGGTGAGGCTCGCGACCTTGTCGGGAAGCTGCGCCGCGAGGCTCTGCGCGATCATCCCGCCCATGGAAGCGCCGACCACGTGCGGGCGCTTCAGGTCCAGCGCCTCGATCAGCCCCGCCGTGTCGCGCGCCATGTCGTCGATCAGGTAGGGAGCCTTCACCTTCAGGTGGAGCAGGTACTTGATCGTCTCCCGCGTGAGGTGGGGCGTGCCGAGCTGGTCGAGCGACGTCGAGAGCCCCGCATCGCGATTGTCGAAGCGCACCACGCGAAATCCGGCGCCCACGAGCTTCTCGCACAACGCGTCGGGCCACAGGATCATCTGCACTCCGAGCCCCATGACGAGCAGGATCGGCGTGTTCGCGGGATCGCCCAGCGACTCGTATTCGAGCCTCAGCCCGTTGGCGGCGACGCTAGGCACGTTCGGGATCGGGGAAGATCCACTGGCGCCAGCCCTCGCGATGGAAGGGCCGCCATTGGCCTTCGCGCTGCGCGAGGCGGTCGGCGATCGCGTACCAGGCCGCGGGATTGAGCCCCATGCCCACGTGACTCGCGGTGAGCTCGATGTTCTCCGCGAGATCGCCGCGCTGCTGGAACGAGCACTGCCACGCGACCACGCCGTCTGAACGGCTGAAGATCGAGGTCGTCGGCACCGGGGGTGGGGTGCGCACCTGCGCCAGCACTTCCGGGTCGTCCAGCTTGTGCCCGCTCGCCAGCTCGTAGATTCGCCAGGCGTTCGTGGCCTTCGGGTTGCCCGTGAACGGCGAGCCCAGGGTGATCACGCAGCGCACCTTGCCGGGGAGCAGCTTCGCGATCTCGCGCGCATAGACGCCGCCCAGGCTCCAGCCCACGAGGCTCACCCGCCTGCCGCTCTCCCGGTGCGCCGCGCTCACGCGCTCGATGCTCTGTTCCAGCACGCCCTTGCGCGGCCCGTAGTTGCGCTTGAGCTCCCAGCCGTGCGCGTCGAAGCCGCGTTGGCGCAGGAAAGTGCGCAGCGCAAGCGTGCTCAGGTCCGAGGCGATCAGGCCCGGATACACGATCACCGGGTGCCCGTCGCCCCGTGCCGCCTTGCGCAGCCAGGGCAGCGCGGCGAGCGTGGCGCCCAGCTCCCAGGGGGCGCGGCCTTCGAGCGCCAGCAGGAGTGCTCCCGGTGCCCGCGGGGCTTGTGCGTGTTGCATCGGTTCTCCAGTTTTCTTCTTCGTCATTTCTTCCGGGCGAGAGCCAGCAGCTCGTGGTGCGCGGCCCGAAGGCGGCGTGCGAAGGCCTTCAGGTCGGGCATCGCCTTGCGGCAGGCGACGATGCCGAAGTCCAGCGAGCCGTTGTAGCTGAGGATCGTGATGTTGAGCGCCAGCCCGTGCGTCACGATGGAGACCGGGTAGTACGCCGTCATCTCGGCGCTGCCCATGTAGAGCGGGACCTGCGGCCCGGGCACGTTGGAGATGATCACGTTGGCGACGACGGGGATGCGATTGGCGGCCGCGGCCTTGCGGTACAACGGCGTGGACAGCGCCACTAGCCAGGGCACGCCCAGCGACGGCATGTCGGTGGGAATCGCGGACTTGGCGCTGCCGGTGATCATCTTGGCGCGCGTGCTCGCGGCGTGGATCGCCGCGATGCGCTTCGCGGGGCTGGCCAGGTTGGTCGCGAGCTGCACCAGCATCATGGTGACGTGGTTGCCCTGGGTGGAATCGCCCGGCGCGCGCAGGCTGGCGGGCACGGCGCCGATCATGGCGCGGGCGAGCGCCGCCTTGTTGCCCGCGAATTGCCGCCGCAACGCCCCGGCGCACGTGGCGAGCACGACATCGTTCAGCTTCACGTCGAAGTGGCGCCCGATCTCCTTGGCCTCGGCCAGCGAAATCCGCGCGGCGACGAAAGCGCGCTTGCCGCTGATGGCCACGTTCAGGGGCGTGCGCGGCCCGGTGGACTTCGCGGCCTTCGCCTTCGGCGCGGTGAGCGCCACCGCCCCCACGCGGCCCGCAGCCCTCACCACATCGGGCAAGGACTTCGCGAGCTTGCCGAACTGCGCCACGGTGTTGCGCAGCGCGGCGCCGAGCATGCGGGCAGTGGACTGCGGAATGTGCGGCACGGCCTTCCCGCTTTCCGGCGCCGGGGAAGCCTGCGTCGGCGCGGTATCGAGCAGCGCCTGCGCGACCGCCACGCCGCCCTGCCCGTCCAGTGCCGCGTGGTGGATCTTCGCGTAGAAGCCCACCTCGCCGCTCGCCAACCCGTCGATCACCGTGAACTGCCAAAGCGGCCGCAGGCGATCGAGCCGGCCCTCGTGCAGCTTCGCGACCGCCGCCTCGAGCTGCGTTTCCGAGCCCGGCTTCGGCAGGGTGATGTGCTGGAAGTGGTAGCCGCGAGCGATGTGGGGCTCGTCCACCCACACCGGGTTGGCCAGGCCGAGCGGCATGCCCTGGAGGCGGCGCGAGAACACCGGCGCCAGGTGCAGCCGGCCCATGATGTGGTCGCCGAGGAGACGAAAAGCATCGAGGGTCTTGCCGCGAGGCGCAGCGGGAAACTTCAGAAGTATCAGGCTCCCGACGTGCATGGGCGTTTCGGGAGTCTCGAGGTGAAGGAACAACGCGTCCAACGCGCTGAGATGCTTCATCGGCGCCATTCTGGCACAGGAATTAAGGGGACAGACCCCTTGGCTTTGGCTAAGGGGTATGTCCCCTTATTCCATTTCAGTGGCGGCGCGGCTGCGGGAAGACCCACCCGCGCCAACCGTCGCGGTGGAACGGCTCCCAGCGCCCTTCGCGCTGGCCGAGTCGATCGGCGATCGCAAACCACGCTGCACGCGCTTCGAACGCCATCAAGTGGGTGGAGGCAAGCACGTGACCAGCATTGCGGTGGCTCAGCAGGACGTCTGTAGGAATCACGCTCGTTCCCTTGCCGGTGGAACCGGCATTGCGCGGGGGATGTTTTGAACCCGATCGCGGTCCCGAGCGTCGAAATCGACGGAATTCTGGCAAAGTAGGCTCATGGACCCCCTCAGGATCGGCCTCTCCGCGAGGCTTC
>JBKJYC010000560.1:0-3195 GCA_046715885.1 Usitatibacter sp. | reverse complement strand
CCGCAAGGACGCCTACGTGTTCGTCGAGATCCCCGGCGCCTACAAATCGATCGACGAGGTGATGGCCAATCAGACCGTCGTGGTCGAGGTCGTGCACACCGTGAAGCTGGTCGTCTGCGTGAAGGGTTAGTGAAGGGTTAGGGGACAGACCCCTTGGCGCCAAGCTAAGGGGTCTGTCCCCTAACCGCGAATTATCATTTTCTGCGGGCGAGCTGCTCCAGTTTCGATTTCAACGCCGGATCGATCCCCACACCCTCGCGCCGATGGCGCTCCAAGTTGTTCAACTCGATCTCGCCCGGCAGCAGCACAGGCCTTCGCGATGATCCGCGCGGAGGCATCCGTGGCCCCGCCGGCGGCGAAGCCCACCACCGCCTCGTGCATGGAGCGGATGTTGCGCGTGTGCCGGCTGTTGCCGCCGCCCAGCACGAGGACGTCGTAAATGCGGGAAGCGATGGCCAACCGGATCGGGGATCGCCAGTGTACGTTCTCCAGGGAGGTGGAAGGCGTACGACACCTTGGTCCGCAGCGATCCAGGACGGGACGCTCGGCCCGGCGGCCGGCTGCGCCGAGCCGTATCAACGCTCACTTCACCGGGAGTTCACGCCGCCGGCCGGCGGCGGATTGCACCTGTCCCGGGTGTGAACTCCTTGTACACTCCCTGCCATTTCCTCGACCGGGTTCCGATGAGTCCTTCCCGCCTGCGGCTCGCGCTTTTCCTGCTGTTCGTCGCTTCCGGCTTCTGCAGCCTCCTCTACCAGGTCGTGTGGTTGCGCCTCGCGTTCGCGGCGTTCGGCGTCGTCACACCCGTGCTCTCGGTGGTGCTGTCGGTGTTCATGCTGGGGCTGGCACTGGGCTCGTGGCTCGCCGGCCGATGGAGCGACGCGCCCCCGGCCTCGCGCGAGTTGTCGCCCGCCATCGCCTACGGGCTGGCGGAATGGGGAATCGGCGCCGGGGCCTTCGTGGTGCCGTGGCTCTTCGGCCTCGGTGAGCAATGGCTCCTTGCGGTGCCGGATGCCTCGTCGGGCGCTTACCACGCGCTCTCGGCGCTCGTCATCACGCTCGCCGTGATCGGCTTCACCACGCTGATGGGAATGACCTTCCCGCTGATGCTGGCCTTCATCCGGTCCACGCGCGCCGTCGATCCCGCGAGCTTCAGCTTCCTCTACCTGGGCAACGTGATCGGGGCGATGGCGGGGGCGTCGGTATCCGCCGTGGTGCTGATCGAGATGCTGGGGTTCCGGGGCACGCTGTGGGTCGCCGCGGCCGTCAACCTGGCGATCGGCATCGCCGCCTTCATGCTCGAGGCGCGTCGCCGCAAGGGGGATGCGATCCTCGCGACGGCTGCGGAGCCGCCTCCGGCGCGCCCGGCCTCGACGCCCGATACCTCGCACCGCGGTCGCCTGGCGCTGCTCTTCGTCACCGGCTTCGCGACGCTCGCGATGGAAGTGGTCTGGACGCGCGCCTTCACCCCGGTCCTGCAGACCACGATCTACGCCTTCGCGGCCCTCCTCACGGTGTACCTGGCGGCCACCTGGGTCGGGTCGGCCCTCTATCGCCTGCACTTGCACCGCGGAACCGTCTGGAGCACCAACACGCTCCTCGGCGCCCTGGCCGCGAGCGCCGTGCTGCCGCTCGTGCTCAACGATCCGCGCCTGCATCGCAGCGCGGTGGTGGTCCTGCTCAGCATCGTTCCCCTGTCGGCGCTCGCCGGCTACCTGATGCCACGGCTCATCGACGACCATTCGCGGGGAGATCCGCGCGCGGCCGGGGCCGCCTACGCGGTGAACGTCGTGGGCTGCATCGTGGGCCCGATCTTCGCGGGCTACGTCCTGTTGCCGCGGCTCGGCGTGAAGGGCTCGCTGCTGCTGCTGGCGGCACTCCTCTTCGCGCTCTGCGTGGCGCGAATACGGCATGCGCCGAACCGGCGGGCCGCGGCCGGCCTCGTGGCGGGCGGCGCGCTGCTGCCGCTCGCATTCGCGTTCTCGACCACGTACGAGGATCCGGCCCTGTACCGGAACGGCGTGGTGCGCCGCGATCATACCGCGACCGTGCTATCGAGCGGCGATGGGATGCAGAAGGAGCTGCTGGTGAACGGCGTTGGCATCACGGTCCTCACGCCGATCACCAAGTTCATGGCGCACCTGCCTGCGGCCTTCCTCGCGCAGCCGCCGCGCTCGACGCTGGTGATCTGCTTCGGCATGGGAACCACCTTCCGGTCGCTCGCGAGCATGCCGGGCAGGACGACGGCCGCCGAGCTCGTGCCGAGCGTGCGCGATGCGTTCGGCTACTACCATGCCGACGCGCAGCAGGTGCTCGCGCGCCCCGGCAAGCGGATCGTGGTGGACGATGGACGCCGCTTCCTGCGGCGCACCGGCCAGCGTTTCGACATCATCACGATCGACCCGCCGCCGCCGCTCGAGGCCGCGGGCTCGAGCCTGCTCTATTCGGTCGAGTTCTATCGCATCGCGCGCTCGCGCCTGGCGCCCGGCGGCATCCTGCAACAGTGGTCCCCGGGTGGCGACGACGCGATCGACCGGGCCATCGGCAACTCGATCCGCGAGGCCTTTCCCCACGTGAAGGTGTACCGCTCGATCGAGAGCTCGGGCTCGCACTACCTGGCCTCCGAGCAGCCCCTCGTTACGCCCACGGTGGCCCAGGCGCTGCAACGCCAGCAGCCGGCGGCCACCGCGGACATGATGGAGTGGTTCCCGGGGCGCACCGCGGAGGACGTGTGGGCCGCCATGCTGAAGCAGGAGGTCGAGGCGCCGCCGCCCGCCACGCAACCGCAGTCGCCCGCGATCCGCGACGATCGGCCGTTCAACGAGTACTTCCTGGTGCGGCGCCTGCTCGATCGCACGCCCGCGAAGTAAGGCCGGCCTCGTCAGTCCGCCTTGATCCCCGCCTCGCGGAGCCTGACGGGCGACGGCGTCAACACGTTCACCCATGACGATCGCGGGAGGGACGGTCCAAGAAGATCGCCGGCGACGTCGACCGGATCATGCGGATCGCTCAACCAGATGCTCGCGGTCAGGAAAGAAAATTTAGAGAGAGGAGCGGAAGCCGAAGCCTTAGTCCTGCCAGGCACTCGCGATACGTCCGGCCCCCTCACTGGACGGGGAAGCTTACGGAAGCAGCAACGCCCTCGGGGAAGCCCTTCTAGTTCTTCGCGACCCCGGCGTCCTTCATCGCCTCGAG
>JBKJYC010000559.1:0-4423 GCA_046715885.1 Usitatibacter sp. | reverse complement strand
CCTGCGCGTGGACCCTGGGCACGATGATGTGGCTTCCCTTCACCAGCCGCACCTTCGCCGTGATCTTGTCGTCCGGGATGCGGTCCAATACGTCGGCGACCCAGGGGCCGGCCGCGTTCACCAGCGCCCTCGAGCGCACCGCGGAGCGCTCGCCGGTCGTCGCATCCTCCAGCGTGGAGCGCCAGAGGCCGCCCATGCGCTGCCCTCCCACGAAGCGCATGCGCGTGAGGATCGTGGCGCCCTTCTCGCGCGCCGCGATGGCGTTGATGACCGTCAGGCGCGAGTCGTCGACGCGGCAGTCGGAGTACACGAAGCCGGAACGCAACCCGGGCTTCAACCCCGCGCTGTACTCGGCGTGCGGAAACGCCACGCGCGACGATCCGGGCAGCGTGATGCGCCCGCCCAGGTGGTCGTAGAGCCACATGCCGATGGCGATCATCCAGGCCGGCCGCATGCTCGCATCGTGTGGCAGCACGAAGAGCAACGGACGGATGATGTGGGGGGCCAGCCGCAGCAGCACCTCGCGCTCCTGCAGCGCCTCGCGCACGAGGCGGAACTCGTATTGCTCGAGGTAGCGCAGCCCGCCGTGGATCAGCTTCGAGCTCCACGAGCTGGTCGCCGAGGCGAGGTCGTCCTGCTCGGCCAGCACGACCTTCAGGCCGCGGCCGGCCGCGTCGCGCGCGATGCCGGTGCCATTGATGCCCCCGCCGACGACGAGCAGGTCTACTTCCGCGTCCCGAATTGCGCCCAATGAAGAAGTCCGAAAGCGGTTTTTGTGTCGTCGATGATACCGTCGCGCACCCACGCGAGGGCGTCTTCCAGCGGCGCCGGGAAGGTGAGCAGATGCTCCCCCACATCGAGCCGGGCGCCGACGAACGTGAGAGCGCGCGCTCCGTAGAGCTCGATGCGCTCGGTGGAGTAGCCGATGCAGGGTGCCAGGCTGGCGATCTTCCACCACTCGGCGGCCTCGTAGCCGCATTCCTCGATCAGCTCGCGCTTCGCGGTCTCGAGCGCGGGCTCGGAGGGCTCGATCTTGCCCGCCGGCAATTCGATGAAGTGCCCCCGCTTGGGATAACGGTACTGGCGCTCGAGGAGGATCGTGGCGTCGTCCAGGAAGGCGAGCACCATCACGGCCCCCGGGTGCTCGACATACTCGCGCCAGGCCTGGGCCCCGTCGGGCAGGCGCACCTGGTCGCGGCGCACCTTCAGCAGTCCGCCGTCGTAGGCGAGGCTCGAGGCGATGGGATGCTCGGTGAAATCCGGCCCGTCGGGCGGCTTCGCGCTCACATCGAGGCGGTGATCGCGCGCGCGCAGAGGTCCATCAGCGGCGCCGGGAGGATGCCCAGCGCCAGCACCGCGAAGGCGTTGGCCGAGAGCACCCAGCGCACGTCCTTGCGTTCCGAGAGCGTGATGACGCGCGTGGGCTCGTCCATGTACATCACCTTCACGATGCGCAGGTAATAGAAGGCCCCGATGACGCTCATCAGCACCGCGTACACCACGAGCCATACATAGCCCGCGTCGAGCGCCGCCTGCAGGACCGAGAGCTTGGCGAAGAAGCCCACCGTGGGCGGAATGCCGGCGAGCGAGAACATGATCACCATCATCAGGAAGGCATACCACTTCGATTTCTGGTTGAGTCCCTTCCAGTCGTCGATCTCCTCGGCCTCGAAGCCCGCGGTGGTGGCGAGGAGCAGGATGCCGAAGACGCCGAGGGTCATGAGCGCGTAGGCGAGCACGTAGAACATCGACGAGCTGTAGCCGTTGTCCGTGCCGGCGAGGATGCCCAGGACCAGGAAGCCCATCTGGGCGATGGTCGAGTACGCGAGCATGCGCTTCAGGTTCCCCTGGGCGATGGCCACCACGTTGCCCAGCGCCAGCGAGCCCACGGCGAGCACCACCAGCATCTGCGACCAGTCCGTGGTCATCCCCTGCAGGCCCGTCGCCAGGACGCGCAGCACGAAGGCGAAGCCGGCGATCTTGGGCGCGGCGGCGATGAAGAGCGTGGTCGGCGTGGCCGCACCGTGGTAGACGTCAGGGATCCACATGTGGAACGGCACCAGCCCCATCTTGAAGGCGAGGCCCGCGACCACGAACACCAGCCCGAAGACGCGCAGCGTGCCGTTCACCTGCGCCGAGAGGATCGCCTGCGAGACCCGCGAGAGCTCGAGCGAACCGGTGGCCCCGTAGATCATCGACAGGCCGTAGAGCAGCAGGCCCGAGGCGAGCGCGCCGAGGATGAAGTACTTCATCGCCGCCTCGGTCGCGCGCACGGAATCGCGCTGCAGGGCCACCATCGCGTAGAGCGAGAGCGCCTGGAGCTCCAGGCCGATGTAGAGCGAGATGAAATGGTGCGCCGAGACCATGACCATCATGCCCAGCGCGCAGAAGAGCGCCAGCGACAGGAACTCGCCCTTCAGCAGCCCCCGCACCTCGAGGTACTCGCGGCTGTAGAGCAGGGTGGCGGCCACCGACAGCAGCACCGCCACCTTCAGCACCTGCGACATGAGGTCGGCGACGAACATCGCGTTGAACGTGACGACCGCGGGACGCCCCATGCTGAAGGCGGTCAGCGCCGCCACGCCCACCAGCGCGAAGATCGTGAGCCAGAAGGTCACGTGCTTCTCGTGGTCGCCGAGGAAGAGGTCGATGACCACCAGCGCGCAGGCCAGCGCCAGCAGGGCGATCTCCGGGATCGCGGGGGCCAGCGTCGAGAGGGAGAACGCGGCGCTCATCGGATCTTGGACTGCGCGATGTGGCGCAGGAGCTCCTGGATGGTGGGGTTCATCACGTCGGTGAAGGGCTTGGGATAAAGGCCCATCCAGAGCACGGCCGCGGCCAGGATCGCGAGAAAGGCGATCTCGCGCTGTCCCACGTCCTTCAGCTGCGCCACGTTCTGGTTGGCGACCTCGCCGTAGATCACGCGCTTGGTCATCCAGAGGGTGTAGGCCGCGCCGAAGATGAGGGTGGTGGCCGCCAGGAACGCCCACCAGAAGCTCACCTTGATGGTGCCCAGCACCACGAAGAACTCGCCCACGAAGCCGCTGGTGCCCGGAAGGCCCGAGTTGGCCATGGCGAAGAACACGAAGAACGCCGCGAACACCGGCATGGTGTTGGCCACGCCGCCGTAGTCGGAGATGCGCCGCGAATGCACACGGTCGTAGAGGACGCCCACGGCGAGGAACAGCGCCGCGGAGATGAAGCCGTGCGAGATCATCTGGATCAGCCCGCCGAGGATCCCGTCGGCGTTGAAGATGAAGAAGCCCAGCGTCACGAAGCCCATGTGCGAGATCGACGAATACGCGATGAGGCGCTTCATGTCGTCCTGCACCAGCGCCACCAGGCCGATGTAGACGATGGCGATGAGCGAGAGCACGACCATGAAGCCCTGCAGCGCCTGCGACGCGTCCGGCGTGATCGGCAGGTTGAAGCGCAGGAATCCGTAGGCGCCGATCTTGAGGGTGATGGCCGCCAGGATCACCGAGCCGCCGGTGGGCGCCTCCGTGTGCGCGTCCGGGAGCCACGTGTGCACCGGCCACATCGGCACTTTCACCGAGAAGGACGCGAACATCGCGAGGAAGATGAGGATCTGCGCGGTGAGCGGCAGCGGCAGCTTGTGGTAGTCCAGGATCTCGAAGCTGCCGTTGGTCGCGCCGTAGAGGTAGATGAACGCGGCCAGCATCAGCAGCGAGCCCAGCAGGGTGTAGAGGAAGAACTTGATCGCGGCATACACCCGGTTCGGCCCGCCCCACACGCCGATGATGAGGAACATCGGGACGAGCATCGCCTCGAAGAACACGTAGAAGACGATGGCGTCCAGCGATGCGAAGACGCCGTTGATCAGCCCCGACATGACCAGGAACGCCGCGAGGTACTGCCCGACCTTGTCGCTGATCACCTCCCAGTGGGCGATGACCACCAGCACGGTCATCAGGCTGTTCAGCAGGATGAGCGGCATCGAGATGCCGTCCACGCCGAGGTGGTAGTTCACGTTGAAGCGCGGGATCCACGACCTGTTCTCGACGAACTGCATCGCGGGCGTCGGATCGAACTGCGTCCACAGCGGGATCGCCACCAGGAAGCCCACGATGGAGCCGGCCAGAGCCAGCCAGCGCGTGGGCGCCGGGTTGCGGTCGCTGCCGACGAACAGCACCAGGATGCCGAAGGCGATCGGCACCCAGATGGTGAGGGAGAGCAGGGGGAGTCCGGGAAGCATTGTTCTTCTGGGTTCAGAACTTGTCGTACCAGTACGTCAATAGGAGGAAGACCCCGATGATCATCGTGAAAGCGTAGTGGTACACATACCCGGTCTGCAGGCGCCGCGCCTGGTTGGCACCCCAGCCGATCAGCCGCGCCGTGCCGTTGACCATGATCCCGTCGATCACCTTCTGGTCGCCCCACTTCCACAGCGTGGCGCCGAGCC
>JBKJYC010000558.1:0-4497 GCA_046715885.1 Usitatibacter sp. | reverse complement strand
CGTTCTTCCACCGCGGCCCCAGCCCGCTCGCGCGCCTCACGTTCTTCGTCCTCGTGGCCATCGCGCTGATGATCGCCGACCATCGCTTCCAGGCGCTGGACGCGGTTCGCCTTTCCCTGTCCGTGCTCTCCCAACCCGCGCAGCGCATCGCCGCCGTCCCCGGGGAAATGGTCGGGCGCGTGACCGACTACTTCGCGACCCAGGACCGGCTGCTGCGCGAGAACCAGGACCTGAAGGCGAAGCTGCTCGAGCATGCGGCGGCCGCCCATCAGTCGAAGCTCCTCATCCGCGAGCAGGAGCAACTGCTCGGCATGGCCCCGGGCAAGAACCGTTACGCCTCCCAAGGCACGCTTGCCGAAGTGCTCTACTCGGCGCGCAACCCGTTCACGCGCAAGGTCGTGATCGACAGGGGCCTCACCCAGGGCGTGAAAGCGGGGATGCCGGTCATCGACGGCACCGGCGTGGTGGGCCAGGTCACCACCGTGGGCACGTTCACCAGCGAGGTGACGCTGGTCACCGAGAAGGGCCAGTCGGTGCCGGTGATGCTGATCCGCAACGGCCTGCGTGCGGTCGCTTCGGGCTCGGGAAAGGACGGCTCCATCGACGTGCCGTTCATGCCGGTGTCGGCGGACATCCAGAACGGCGACCTCTTCGTCACCTCCGGCATCGACGGCACCTATCCGCCGGGCCTGGTGGTGGCGCAGGTCACCAGCGTCGAGAAGAACGCCGCGTTCGTGTTCGCCAAGATCGTCGCGAAGCCCGCGGCGGGCGTGGACAACCACCGCTACGTGATGGTGCTGCCTACGCCGCAAGCCGCACCGCCCGCGCCGGAGGCCAAGGGCGAGGAGCGCAAGCGCGGCAGCACCAAGGGGAGGCGCAATGAGAGCCGCTGACCTCACGCCCCTCGCGCGCGACGTGATGAAGCGCCCCGCGGGGTTCGGCTTCATCCTCGCCTCGTTCGTCGTCGCCTACCTGCTCACGGCATTGCCCTGGTCCGGCTGGACGCTGCTGGCACGGCCCGACTTCATGCTGCTGGCACTCGTCTTCTGGACGCTGCACGAGCCGCGCGCGATCGGGCAGGGCGCGGCCTTCGCGCTGGGACTGCTCATCGACGTGAGCGATTCCATGCTGCTGGGCGAGCACGCGCTCGAATACGTGCTTGCGGTGTACCTCGCGCAGGTGCTGCGCGTTCGCATCCTTGCCTTCACCCTGCCCGAGCAGACGCTGCACGTGGCGGGGATCTTCACGCTCTCCTCCGTGGTTCTGGTGCTGCTGAACATCGTGCTCGGCGCCGACTTCCCCGGCTTCATCTTCCTGGTCTCGCCCGTGCTGACGGCGCTGCTGTGGGCGCCCGCGTCGTGGTTGCTCTATCACCCGTCGGTGCGCCGCCGGCGCTCGGAGTCGCCGACGTGAGGCAGAGCGCGCCATGATGCTCGGCCATACGCTGCGCGACCAGCAGCGCGAGATCCGCGTCTTCCAGACGCGCATCCTGCTCTCGAGCCTGGTGATCCTCCTCGGCTTCGGCGTGCTGGTGGCGCGCTTCACGTGGCTGCAGGTGGTCCAGCGCGAGCACTACCACACGCTCGCGGAGGCGAACCGCATCTCCGTGGTGCCGGTGGTGCCCAATCGCGGGATCATCACCGATCGCAACGGCGAGATCCTCGCCGCCAATTTCTCCGCCTACACGCTCGAGATCACGCCCAGCCGCGTGCCGAACGTCGAGCGCGCCATCGACGAGCTGGGCGAGGTGATCGAGGTGAGCGCGCGCGACCGCCGGCGCTTCAAGAAGCTGCAGGAGGAGAGCAAGAACTTCGAGAGCCTGCCGATCCGCACGCGGCTCACCGAGGAGGAGGTCGCACGCTTCGCTGTGAACCGCTACCGGTTCCCCGGCTTCGAGATCAAGGCGCGCCTCTTCCGCTCCTACCCGCAGGGCGAGGTGGCGTCGCACGCGATCGGCTACATCGGGCGCATCAACGACGCGGACGTGAAGCGCATCGACGCCCAGGGCAACACGACCAACTACAAGGGTACCGACCACATCGGCAAGCTGGGCATCGAGGGGGCGTACGAGAAGGAGCTGCACGGCCTCACCGGAAGCGAGCAGGTGGAGATCGACGCCGGCGGCAGGGCCATTCGCTCCCTCGCGCGCAACGAGCCCCACTCCGGCAACAACCTGGTCGTGACCCTCGACCTGCAGCTGCAGAAGGTCGCCGAGAGCGCCTTCCGGGATTACCGCGGCGCGCTGATCGCCATCGACCCGCGCAATGGCGACGTGCTGGCGTTGGTGTCCAAGCCGGGCTTCGACCCGAACCTGTTCGTCGACGGCATCGATCCGGTGAATTGGGACGCGCTCAACAATTCCCCCGACAAGCCGCTCAACAACCGGGCGCTGCGCGGCCAGTATCCACCGGGCTCCACGATCAAGCCGTTCCTCGCCCTGGCGGCGCTCGAGTCCAGGAAGCGCACGCCCGAGTTCGCGATATCCGACCCGGGTTTCTTCAGCCTGCCGGGCATGGCGCACCGTTACCGCGACCACAAGCCCGGCGGCCACGGCAGCGTGAACCTGCACAAGGCCATCGTGGTCTCGTGCGATACCTATTTCTACGGCCTCGCCAACGACATGGGCGTGGACGCGATCCACCGGTTCGTGACGCCGTTCGGCTTCGGCGCGCGCACCGGCATCGACATCGAGGGCGAGCTCTCGGGCCTGCAGCCTTCCACCGACTGGAAGTGGCAGCGCTACAAGCAGAAGTGGTACGCGGGGGACACGATCAGCGTGGGCATCTGCCAGGGCTACTGGCTCGCCACGCCCCTGCAGCTCGCGGCCGCGACCGCCACCCTCGCCAACGGCGGCAGGGTGGTCCGTCCGCGGCTGCTGAAGGCGGTGCAGGACTCCAAGACCCTGGAGACGCGGGAGCTGGCCGCGTCCACCGGCGAGACGATCGCCTTCAAGCCCGAGCACCTGAAGCTCGTGCGCAACGCCATGATCGACGTGACGCGCCCCGGCGGCACGGCCACGCGCGCCGCCGCGGGCGCGCCGTACACCATCGCCGCGAAGACCGGCACGGCGCAAGTGATCGGCATGAAGCAGGGCGAGAAGTACGACGAGAAGCGAGTGAAGGAGCAGTTCCGCGACCACGCGCTCTTCATCGCCTACGCGCCCGCCGAGGATCCGAAGATCGCCATCGCGCTGCTGGTGGAGAACGGCGGCCACGGCGGCTCGACCGCCGCGCCCATCGCGCGCGAGGTCTTCGACTACCACCTGCTGAAGAAGAAGCCCGCCACCCGGCAGAAGCTCGGTGACCCGGAGACGCCCGGTGATTGACCGGCTTTTCAACGTGGTCGCGCGGCGCATCGACGGCCCGCTCATGGCCGCGCTGATGCTCGCCATCACGCTGGGCCTCACGGTGATCTACTCGGCCTCGGGCGGGCAGTCCCTGGATCGCGTGGCCGGCCAGTTGCGCAACGTGCTCTTCGCCCTGGGCGCGCTCTGGATCGCGGCCAACGTCCCCCCGCAGACCCTGATGCGCCTGGCAGTGCCGGTGTACGTGATCGGGATGGGGCTGCTGGTCGGCGTGGCGCTCTTCGGCGACGTGCGCAACGGCGCGCGGCGATGGTTGAACCTGGGCTTCGGCTCGATCCAGCCCTCCGAGATCATGAAGATCGCGGTGCCCCTCGTGCTCGCGTGGCACTTCCACCGGCACCAGGAGGGCCTGCGCATGCGCGACTACGCGCTCGCGGCCGTGCTGCTTGCGCTCCCCGTGGGCCTCATCGCCCGCCAGCCGGACCTTGGCACCTCGCTGCTGATCTTCGCCTCGGGGTTCTTCGTGATTTTCCTCGCGGGCCTGTCCTGGAAGCTGATCCTCGGCGTTGCCGCGGCGGGATTCGGAGCGCTGCCGTTCCTCTGGTCGATGATGCACGACTACCAGAGGAAGCGCGTGCTGACACTGCTCGACCCGATGCAGGATCCGCTGGGCGCGGGCTACCACATCATCCAGTCCACCATCGCCATCGGCTCGGGTGGCGTGCTCGGCAAGGGCTGGCTGAACGGCACCCAGGCGCAGCTCGACTTCCTCCCGGAGCGCTCCACGGACTTCGTCTTCGCCGTCTTCGGCGAGGAGTTCGGGTTCGCGGGCGCCGCCGTGCTGCTGACGGTCTACATCCTCATCATCGTGCGCGGGCTGATGATCGCGGCGAGCGCCTCGACGACGTTCTCGCGCCTGCTCGCGGGCGCCGTGACGCTCACCTTCTTCACCTATGCATTCGTGAACATGGGCATGGTCACCGGCATCCTCCCCGTGGTGGGCGTCCCCCTGCCGCTCATCAGCTACGGTGGCACGGCGATGCTCTCCATGCTGATCGGCTTCGGCATCCTCATGTCCATCGCCACCCACAAGCAACTGGTGCAGAGTTGAAGGTCAGGGAATTTCTCCTGTTCGCCTTCACCGCGGTGGTGCTCGTGGCGTGCGGCACGGCGCCGTCGAAGAAGATCGCGGA
>JBKJYC010000557.1:0-3880 GCA_046715885.1 Usitatibacter sp. | reverse complement strand
GATCCCCAGCATCCGTGGCTCGGCCTCGAGTCGTTCACGGAGGAGACGCGCGGCTTCTTCCACGGTCGCGAGGAAGAGGTCGCCGAGCTCTCCCGGCGCGTGCAGCGGAAACTTCTCACGGTCCTCTTCGGCCAGTCGGGTCTGGGCAAGACCTCTATCCTGCGCGCCGGCATCGTCCCGCGGCTTCGGCCCGAGGGGTATTGCCCGGTGTACGTGCGCATCGATTATTCGCCGGAGTCGACCCCGCCTTCTGAGCAGATCAAGCAGGCCATATTCCGTGCGACGGAATCCTCGGGCACCTGGACGCAGCCGGGAACGGCGGTCGAGGGCGAATCGCTCTGGGAGTTCCTGCACCACCGCGACGACATCCTGCGCGACGAGTCGGGCAGGACGCTCATCCCGCTGCTCATCTTCGACCAGTTCGAGGAGATCTTCACGCTCGCCCAGGCCGACGATGCGGGCCGCCAGCGCGCCGCGCAGTTCATCGAAGACCTCGCGGACCTGGTGGAGAACCGCCCACCGAAGGACCTCGAGGCGAAGCTGGACCGTGACGATTCGATTGTCGAGCGCTTCGACTTCAGCCGCGCCGACTACCGCATCCTCATCGCGTTGCGCGAGGACTACCTGGCACACTTGGAGGGCGTGAAGGGCGTGATGCCCTCCATCACCCAGAACCGCATGCGCCTGGCGCGCATGAACGGGCAGCAGGCCCTGGCCGCCGTGGTGAAGCCCGGCGGCAAGCTCGTAACGCAGGAGGTGGCCGAATCCATCGTGCGCTTCATCGCGGGCGGCGCTGAGCTGCGCAACGCCGAAGTCGAGCCCTCGCTGCTCTCCCTCATCTGCCGCGAGCTCAACAACGCGCGCGTCGCCCAGGGGCGCACGGAGATCTCCGCCGACCTGCTCGCGGGCTCGCACGACACGATCCTCTCGGAGTTCTACGAGCGCGCCCTCGCCGACCAGCCCGCGGCCGTGCGCAAGGTGATCGAGGACGAGCTGCTCACCGAGTCGGGGTTCCGCGAGAGCCTGGCGGAGGAGCGCCTGCTGAAGGCGTTCGCGCATGCGGGCGCGGCCCCCGGTGCGCTCGCCCTGCTCGTGAACCGCAGGCTCCTGCGCATCGAGGAGCGCCTCGACGTGCGCCGCGTCGAGCTCACGCACGACGTGCTGTGCGGCGTGGTCAAGGCGAGCCGCGAGCTGCGCCTCGAGCGCGAGGCGCGCGACGAGGCCGAGCGGCAGTTGGCGGCGCAGAAGGCGCGGGAGGCAGCGACGCGCAAATCTCTGGTGCGCGCACGGCAGGTCGCCGCCGGGTGCGCCGTCCTCGCGGTCGCCGCGATCGTGAGCGCGTTCTTCGGCTACCAGAACATGAACCGCGCGCAGGAGGCCGAAGCGAAGGCCCTGCAGACGCGCCAGACCGCTGAGGTCGCGCGCGGCGAGGCCGAGAAGCTGATGGTCTATCTGCTCGACGACTTCACGCGTGAGCTGGGGCCCACCGGCAGGCTGGATATCGTCGCCGAGCTGGCCAAGCGGGCGCTCGAGTATTACCGCGAGCTGCCCGCAGAGCTTCGCACGCCCGACACGGAGCGTAACCGCGCGCTTGCCCAAGTGCGCTACGGCGCGGTCCTGCGAAGCCAGAGCAAGTATGACCTTGCGCTACCCCTCCTGGAGGAGGCCACGGAGGTCTTCCGCCGCTTGCGCGCGCAAGGCGACACCTCCGAAGCCACAGTGCTTGGACTGGCGACCGCCCTGGGAAACCGGTCCGGCGTTCTCGTCGGGCAGTTGAAGCTGCCCGAGTCCGTGACGATGGGTGAGGCCGGCCTTGCGGCGCTGCGGCCCCTGGCGACGCAGCCGAAACCCTCCGTCGGTGTGATCCGCGGGCAGGCGGACCTGTTGATCGGCCAGGGCTTCGTCACGCTGCGAAACGGCGCTCCCGAGGAAGCGGCGCAGCACTTGCAGGAAGCACGGCGGTTCGCTCGCATGCTCGGCGCGCCGGAGATCACGGACCTTTCGGCCGCCGCCGCCTACGCCGGTGCCAGCGGGTGGCTGGGGATCGCGCTGGGCGAGCTCGAGAAGTGGCCGGAATCGAAGTCGGCGCTCGAGGAATCGGTCGCCGTCTCGGGGCGCGTCCTGGACGTCATGCCCGGCCATACGGTGGCCCTGCATGCGAAGGCGCTCTCCCTGGGTCAACTGAGCGGGATCGAAGCCGAGAGCTACCGCATCGGCCGGGCGTTGGCGCTGGTTCGAGAAGATGAGCGCACCATGAAAGCCCTGCTGAAGATCAACCCGACCAATATGTCCACGATCAACAATGTCACGGTGGCTTACGCGCTGGAATCGGTTCTCCTTTATCGTGCCGGCCGGATCGAGGAGTCCCGCGACAAGCTGCGCACGATCGCCGACGTGGGCCGGAAGGTCGAGAAACCGAACTCGTTCTTCGCGCGCAACCTGGCGTTCTGGGCGGGCTTCCTGGCCGAGTCCGAAGCGGAGCTGGGCGATCCCGCGGCGGCGGCGGCCGCGTTGTCGTACTCGGAGCGGTTGTGGGAGAAGGACATCAAGCCGACCTCGGGAGAATTCACGATCGCCTTGTCCCGGCAGTGGCTGGAGGTTGCGCGCGCGTGGGTTCTGCTGGCCAGCGGCGATGCCGCGGGCGCCCTCCGGCTGGCCCGCGAGTCGCTCGGCCCCCTCGATGCGATGCGCCCGCCGAGCAAGCCGGCCGCCGATTTCAGGCAACGGGCTCGCCTGCGAACCCACCTGGCCATCGCCACGGCCCAATACCGGCTGGGGAATCCCGCTGGCGCGGAAGCGTCAGCGCGAGTGGCGCTCGAGGCTTGGCGACCGCTGCCGCGCCGCGATTTTCTCGGGGACGAACAGCAGGGAGCCGCGATCCAGATCCTCCTCGCGCAGGCCGTCGCGCGCCAGGGGCGTCCGGGCGAAGCCGCCGAGATCATCCGGCCCGTCCTGAAATTCCATCGGGAGCTTCACGCGAGGCAGAAGGAGGACCGCCAACAGCATTTTGACTTCGCCCAGGCGCTCTATGTCTCCGCGTTGGTCGAGCCGGACCAGCGCAACGCCCGGTTGGCCGAGGCGTCCGCGATCCTTGGCAGCCTTCCACCAGCGATGCTCCGTGCAAAGCGCGGAGCCATGCTTCGCACCTGGATCGACGAGGAAACGAGGAAACGTTCGTAGCGTCGTCAGTACGTCCCCGGCCAGGCGGTCGTGGCGAAGGGCCAGCGACTCGATGCTCCGTTCGAGCTTCCCAAGTTCCAGCGCCAATTCCCGATGGTTCGCGAGCGCCCTGCGCAGCTGCACGAAGGCGCGGATCACGTACATACCGACCTCTACGGCGCGAGGCGTGTTCAGGAGGGACGCTGCCATGAGCGCTCCGTGCTCGGTGAATGCCAAGGGTGCGGACGCGGAGAACCGGAGCCCCCGAAGGTGGATGCAATTTGCAACCACCTCTGCCTTCTCGGCACCGGTCAGTTCGAGCATGAAATCCCCCGGGAATCCCCCGGGATTGCGTCGGACCTGCTGATTCAAGCGCTTGGTCTCCACCCCGTAGAGCGCGGCCAGGTCGAAATCGATGAGGACGCGCAAGCCGCGCGACGCGGAAGGCCGCGAGGTCACCCTCTCGGAAATGGGTCCGGGCGAGTGCTTCGGCGACATCGCCTTCGACGAGGGCCCGCGCTCGGCCTCGGGCATCACGCTGGAGGCCTGCCGCGTGCTCGTCGCTCCGCGCTCCGAGTTCGCCGAGTTCGTGAAGCGCAGCCCCGCCTTCGCGCTGCACTCCATCCACAAGCTGATTCGCCAGGTGCGCGAGCTCACCAGGAACGTCCGCAGCCTGGCGCTCATGGACGCCTACGGTCGGGTCGCGCGGTTGCTGCTCGAC
>JBKJYC010000556.1:0-5394 GCA_046715885.1 Usitatibacter sp. | reverse complement strand
CGATACTTCGTGCGTCGTTCGCCGGTCTTTCGAGCCACCGGAACCCGATCGGGCATCTTCGCGGCATCGACGACCGCGAGTCGCAACTCCTTGCCGAGGGCGCGCAATACCCGCTCGATCCTGGGGAGTTTTGAGGAATGCCGTGGATCGAGCATGCGGCGGACCTCCTTCTCGTCCATGCCGAGCTCCGTTGCCAACGCGAGCCGGCTCTTTCCGCTCTCAGCCACGGCAGTGAAGAGAGCGGCCTTGGTCGCCGTCTCGATGGGAACCGCCACCAGCACTTCGCCAGGCCGGGGAGCGCTGGGCTCGGGAATGGCCACACCGTCCAGCAGCCGACCTTCGATGCACGCCTGCAGGCAGCCTTCCGCGAGGTCGATCGCGTCCTCACCTCCGTCGGCTTGCGTGTGACCCTCGGAAAAATCGCGGAAGGCGATGAGCCAACCACCTTCCTCCGCTGGCGAAACCCGTGCGGGATATGCAAACGCGCTCATGCCATCGCCTCATTCGTCAAACAGATCGCTCCGATCGATGCCCAAGTCCCTGAGGATCGCCTGCAGCGTGCCGGTCTTCAGCTCCCTCTTGAGGTCCGGAACAATGGTGCGCCGGCCCTCGACCCGGAGACGACCGTGGCTGCCCTTGCCCAGGTCTGGCCGCCAGTCGAATGTCCAACCGCGATGGCGCGCAAGAGTGCGAATCCGCCGCAGCAGCTCCCCGCCTTTCACTCAAACCCAGTATCGGACATTTCTGTCCGACCTGCAATTGCGGCAAGGGTTCGCGACTCCATGCCAAGGACAACGGCACAAGCCTGTTTCGGATGACCAGCACAGCGCGCCCAGCCCGCGTCAGCGCAATCCCTGAAGAAACCCCGCCAACCGCATCAACCCCTCCGTATCCCTCTTGCAATACGCCCGCAAGTCGCGATCGAGCGCCGCCCTCCTCGCCGGGTCAGTAGCTGGATCCGCAAGCACTTCGTAGGCCTCCGCCGCCGCGCCCCCGTCCTGGATCTCACCCAGGTTCGCATAGTCGAGATCCGGCGCGATGGTCGGAAGGATCGCCTTGATCGACCAGCTGCCGCGCATGTCGCGATGGTAGTAGGCGGCTTTCGTGACGGGGTGGAGATCGACCAGGCGTTCCTGGATCGCACGCAGGGGCGCCTCGAGGTCGGGGCAGGAGAGGATCATGCCTTCGATCGTCCTGCCCTCGTAGTCGGTGTACTCGAAGATGGGGCTGCTACGCCCAAGCGCATCGATCAGCGCTTCCGCGGCCGGCCGCTCGGGATCGGCGCCCGTGACATCCAGGAACTCTCGATGCTCGACATCGCCCGCGCGACCTTGCACGTGGCACGACCACTGGAACGGGATGTGTTGGTAGGGCCTCGTGCCCTTCCAGGTGGTCACGCCTCGTCGCGGAGAACCAGGGCCTCGCGATGCTCCTCCGGCTGGTGCAGCGAGGGGCCGAGAAGGACTTTCCGTCCACCGCGGAGGGATGCCGGGCGGTGCAGGATTTCTTCGGTGACCTCGGCGTGGACAAGAATGGCTGGCGGGTCCTCGCGACCCACGGCCGCGCCATCATCGAGCGGGGATTGCGTTTCAAGGACGTGCATCAGGCCCTGGGAGTCATCGCTCTCCAGGCGCGGCTGCTCCATGACTTCCGCAACGAGCTTCCGCAGCCCGAGCTCATCGACACGCTCCTCGCCAACCTCCATCTCCTGCCTCGCATGGACGATCTCGACATCCCGCATCGCCTGCTCGAGCTCGCGGATGCGGCGTGCATCGCCGCCCGCAACGAGGGCCGCCTCGAGGCGTTCCTGGACGAAGAGTGGCTTTCGGTGATCGCATGGCTGGTCGAGGCCGCGCCCATGATCCACCGTAACCAATGCGCGCAGGGTTGGGGCTGCATCCTGCGCGCGAAGTCACGATGGGCCATGCAGGAGCTCGCCAGGCACTCGAGTCCCGAATGGGCGGCGTACCCGACGCCGCTCGCCTTTCCGAAGTTCGAAGTCCTCGAGCTCGACTCGAAGGCCAAGCTCTCAGTCGAAGGCGTGGAGATGGCGCATTGCGTTGCGAGCTACGCGGACCAATGTGCCGAGGGCAAGACGCGGGTCTTCTCGGTACGGCGCAAGGGCGATGGGCGGCGGGTGGCTACCGTTGCGTGTGGCCGCGAGGGTGCGGAGTGGATCGTGGAGGAGGTGCAGGGCCGGGCGAACTCCGATCCCGGGGTGGAGGTGGAGGCGCTCGGGACGGAGATTGCGCTTGCTTGCTCGATGGGGCCGGCGGCTTCGCCGAGGCTCACGCGGTGAGCTTCACTTCGTTGCCCGATTGTCATCCAGCTCGACGGAGCAGCGTTGATGGAAAAGGGCAACTTGCCACTCGAAAGGCTCACAACTACGCGGCTTGCGTACATACGTAGATTGCGTATAATTTAATGAAAGGACTCTTTGTCGAGTTGCCAGTCTTCGAGCGCCATCGCACCGAGTACTTGGACGATGGAGCATTCGGGCAACTGCAGCAGGCACTGTTGGAGAATCCGGAGGCGGGTGAAGTTATCGAGGGCACCGGCGGCCTTCGAAAGCTTCGATTCGAAGACGCGCGTCGCGGCAAGGGCAAGCGCGGCGGGCTTCGGATCATCTACTTCTGGTGGAACGCGGGTAGCCAATTCTGGCTGTACACGCTGTACGACAAGGACGAAATGGCGGACCTGACTCCCAAGCAGCGCAAGGCATTGAAGGCGATGCTGAAGACGGAGCTCGATTCAAGAAGGGCAACTTGAAAACAAAGACCAAGACCCGGAAGGGGGAGACGAAGAAGCGCGACCTGTTCGCCGAGCTGAGCGACGGCATGACCGCGCTCGCCGAGGCGCGCCAGGGCAAGCGGACGCTGCGAACCCACACGGCGGTCTACAAGGCTGCTCCGGAAGTAACTCCCCGGGAGTTGGTCCGTGTTCGAGAACACCTCAACCTCTCGCGCGCCCTGTTCGCCATCTACCTTCGCACCAACGTCCGGACCCTGGAGAACTGGGAGCAAGGGCGCGCGAAGCCCAATGCCCAGGCGGCGCTGCTGATCAACCTGGTCAAGCGCTACCCGGATACGGTGGAGCGACTCGCCTCGATCTAAGACGGCGCCTCGCGGCTAACGCCCCAAAGGGCGTTGACGACGAGCTGGTGCTGCGCGGCGAGCAGACTGCGGTGAACCTCCGGGGCGTATACTCGTTGGCTATACAGGAGACTTTTCCGTGGCCAACCAGACCATCCTCAAGTGGGGCAACAGCCTCGCCTTCCGCCTTCCCGCCGCCATCGCCCGCCAGCTCGAGGTGCGTGAGGGCGCAACGGTGACGTACCGCGTGAACGGCCGGCGGCTCATCATCGAGCCGGCCGAGCCTGCCTTGCCCGAATTCACGCAGGATGACCTGCGCAAGGCCCTTCGCAAGTCCGGCAAAACGCTGGTGAAGTGGGGACCCCCGAAGGGACGGGAGACCTGGTGAAGGGTCCTTCCGAAGGCGACCTCATCGAGCTGGATGAAGCAGAGCATGCCGTGGGGCACGAGCAGCGAGGGCGGCGGCCCGCTCTGGTGGTCTCGGTGGACGCCTTCAATGAGTTCGGAATGGCCGTGGTCTGCCCCGTGACGACTCACGGCGGTCGCGCAACCCGGTCCCGGTCCACCCTGGAAGTTCCGATCCCCGCCGGGCTCAAGGTTCGGGGGGAGATTCTTACGAGCCAGTTGAGGACCATCGACTGGAAGGCGCGTCGGGCCACGACGATCGACGCCGTTCCCCGTCCTACCCTCCTGGCCGTGCGGGCGAGAATCAAGGCCATCCTGGGAGCGTAGGTCTGTCGCGGCGCTGGCACACGCCCTACCCTTGAAGAAGCCCCAGACGCCGGTCGATATCGGCCTGGATCTGCCTCACGCTCGTGGCGCCCTTCACGCGCAATCGCTTCGCCGCCTGCGCAAAGCCCCGTACCGCACCGGTGACCTCATCGACGACGTCCACGGATTCGCGCACGCCCCAACGCTCGCCCATGCCGGCGAGAACATCACGTGTCGGGCATCCGAGCCCCAGCCCGAACGTCAACGTGTGATCCCGCTTCGCGCCGGTATCGGGCACCAGGTCGAAGGCCGGTGAGAGGCGCCAGCCGTTGTCGCCGTGGAGCATCCAGAAGTTCTTGAGGTGGTCGTCCACGTTGCCGATCGCGGCATTGAACGCGGCCTGCCGGAAGAGCGCCGCCACGTCGGCAAGCGGATCGGCCGAGTGCTTGCGCACGGCTTCTGCGACATCGTCATAGCCCGTGACGAAAACGCCCGGGCGCTCGCGGCACAGCGTCTTCAAGCTGACCATGTGGAGGCGCCCGCCTTGCTCCGTCACGTCGAAGCGGCGGACGAGGAGGATGCGACGGGTGCCGATGGCCTGCAGCCGCGTCGCCGGAACCGCGAGCCGCGCATCGGCGGCCAATGTCATGCACGTGGCTTCCAGCGCGACCACGTCGTGGTGTCGGCCACCTATCGAGCCGGCGCGCGCCGCGCCGTATACTGGATCTCCATGAAGATCCTCGGCAAACGCACGTTGCCCCTTGCCCAGCCGTTGCCCTCCGGAGAGCTGCTCAAGTTCGCCGCGGCCGTGAACGACCCCCTCGCCGCGCTTCTTCCCGGTGGAAGGATCGCCGCCCCCAAGGGGATTTACCGCTTCCGCACCCTCGAGGAAAAGAACCGCTGCGAGGAGGCGTGGCTCGCGCAGGCGATGGCCGAAGCGTCGGCCCGTCGTCCATGACGGACCGTGCTCGGCCCGCGACGCTGCAGGACTTGAAGAAGCTCGCCGCCGCGCTCAACGAGGCGGGCGCCGAGTACCTCCTCATCGGGGGCTATGCCCTCCTCGCACACGGGTATCCCCGGGCTACGGTGGACATCGACCTCCTCGTGCCACAGCGTGCGGCGGCGGCTGAAGCGGTGCGACGCGGCCTGCTCGTGCTCCCGGACCGTTCGGCGAGCGAGCTGCGCCCCGAGTGGTTCGCCGAGGGCGAGGGCATCCGCATCGCAGACGAGATCGTCGTGGATCTCGTGTTCAAGACCTGCGGCGAGACCTTCGAGACCTTGGCGCCGTTCGTCCAGGTGATCGACCTGGAGGGCGTGCCGGTGCGCACGGTGAGCCTCGAAGCCCTGTTGCGCACCAAGCAATCCGCGCGCGACCGCGACGTCCAGGACCGGGGAGTGATCGAGCGGGCGCTCGCGGCGAAGCGCGGGTAAGGACTCTTTAAAGCCAACTCGGCCCACGCCCCTTCGCTTCCGGCGCGTATCGGTTTCGTGCAGCCCACGCGTTGAAGTGCTCCAGCAATTCCCCCGGCAGCTCGAGCACGTCCCGACAACGAGGAAATCGGTTCCCAGATGTCCGCGGAGGTCGAGTTCG
>JBKJYC010000555.1:0-4613 GCA_046715885.1 Usitatibacter sp. | reverse complement strand
GGCAATTGAACGCCGCCGCGGCGCCGGCCACCAGCGCGATGCCCAGCGTCGCCCACGTGACCAGGCCCGGCGGCGGCAGCGTCGGGGCCGCCAGCAGCATCCCGATCACCGCGGTGAACACGATGAGCGAGACGACGCGCGGCTTGGTCAGGCGCCAGAACTGGATGCCGATGGGTTCGATGTGGGTGGTGGTGGTCAGCATGTTCGCCTGGGCTCGATGAGCGGCGGGGCTTCTCGTCCGCTCCATCCGGCCCGCAATTATAGTTCAGCCGGCTACCCGATCTGCGACGCCCGCAGCAGCCGGTCCAGGTCCCGGAGCATCTTCTTGCCCTCGGCCGCCGCCGGGAACCGCATCATCACGTTGCCGCGCGGGTCGAGGAGGTAGATGTGGGCGCGGTCGTTGGCCGGCGCCGGGGGCAGGGTGAGGCCGGTCGGCGTGAGCGCGATGATGATCCCCGCATGGTCCTCCAGGAGCGCGGGCGAGGGGCGCCGCAGGTCGTCCACCACGAAGACGCGCGCGATGCGCGAAGCCTTGCGGCCCAGGGCGAGGCGCACCTGGCGCATCGTCACGAGCTTCTCGGCGCAGGTTCGGGGGCACGCGCCGGAATCGGAAGCGACGAGAACCCACTGCCCTTTCAGTTCCTCGAAGCGGAAAGTCCCTCCCCCCTCGCGCCCGAGAACCTGCTCGGTCACCGGGCGCGGAGGCAGGAGCTCGCCGTAGTTGCTCGTGCGCCCGGGCGCCAAGAAGTGGTACGCCAGGAGGGAAGCGGCGATCGGCGAGGCGAAGAGCGCGAAGAGCGCGAGGAGCTTCGTCCGGGGCGAGAAGGGCATGTCAGGCGCGGCGCAGGTTGAGGCCCACCCACAGGACCACGACGGTGGCCGCGAGCGAGAACCAGGTGAGCGCGTACTCGTGGTGCTTCGCGACACCCGCGTCCGGTTTCTCGTCGATCGCGGCCAGTCCCGGGGCGGGGGGCGAGGCAAGCACGACGAAGGGCAGCACGTCGACGCGCATTCGCTCTCGGTAACGCGCGACCGACAGGTTCTGCCAGACGTTTGCGCTCACGGTCTGGTTCGAGAGCTCCAGCACGCGCGCCGGCGGCATGGTGGCGCGTCCCGAAACCGTGACGGTCCCCTCGGGAGCGGGCACGTCGGGGGCGTTCGGATACGCCGCCGTGCGCGCAACCCACCCACGGTTCACGAGCACGGTTGCGGCGTTTCCCTCGACCTCGAAAGGCGTGACCACGTGGAAGCCCGCGCGGCCCTGGTGCAGCCGGTTGTCGATGAAGATCTGGCCGTCCGGCTGATAGCGGCCCTCGGCGATCACTCGTCGATACAGCAGGGCTTCGGGCTCCCCGATGGGGCCGGAGAGCTTGAAGGCGGGCGCGGCCATCCTCATGTCATAGAGGGCCTGGCGCGATTCCTTTTCCTCCGCGCGCATCATTTGCCAGCGTCCGAGCGAGAGCAGCAGCGCCAGCATCGCGGCCGCGGCGAGCGTGGGCACCAGCGGGGGCGCGAACCGGAATGCCCCCAGCCTCACCGAAGCGCCTTCGCGGTGGCGGCGTACACTGGAGCAGCCATGAAAATCGTCATCATCATCCTGCTGTTCGCGGTCATCGCAAGCCTTTTTTCGGGCCTGTTCTTCATCTACAAGGACAAGGGCCAGTCCGACCGCGCCGTGAAGGCGCTCACGGTGCGCATCGCGCTCTCCATCCTCGTCTTCGTCCTGCTCATCGGTTCGTACTACTTCGGACTCATCCCGGGAACGCCCGGCGCCGCGCCCTAGGCGCCCGCGCCAAACGAAAAAGCCGCACCGAGGTGCGGCTTTTTTTCGTCCGTCGGCCCGCCTACACCCAGTACACGAACACGAAGAGCAGGAGCCAGACCACGTCCACGAAGTGCCAGTACCAGGACACCGCCTCGAACGCGAAGTGATGCTCGGGCTTGAAGTGCCCGGCCACGCAGCGGAACAGGATGACGATCAGCATCGTGATGCCGAGCGTCACGTGGAAGCCGTGAAAGCCGGTGAGCATGAAGAACGTCGATCCGAAAACCCCCGTGCTCAGCTTGAGGTTCAGGTCGGAATACGCATGCACGTATTCGTATGCCTGCAGCGAGATGAAGATGAGGCCGAGGAGGATCGTGAGGAAGAGCCCGAAGATGAGGTTGGCGCGATCGCCCTTCTTCAGCGCCCAGTGCGCCCAGGTCACGGTGACGCCCGAGGAGAGCAGCAGCAGCGTGTTGATCGCGGGGATGCCCCACGCACCCATCGGCGAGAACTCCGGCGGGCGGTACGGCCCGGCCGACGGCCAGTGCGCCGCGAACTCCGGCCACAACAGCTTGTTGTCGATGTCGCCCAGCCACGGCAGCGAGTAGACGCGCGCGTAGAAGAGCGCGCCGAAGAACGCGGCGAAGAACATCACCTCCGAGAAGATGAACCAGCTCATCGCCCAGCGGAACGACATGTCCACCTGCTGGTTGAAGAGCCCGCCTTCGCTCTCGCGGATCACGGTGCCGAACCAGCCGAAGAGCATGTAGACCAGGATGAGGAAGCCGACTCCGAAGGGGATCCACCCGCCTCCGTAGCTGTTCATCAACAGGACGCCGCCGATCGCGATGAAGAACAGCGCGACCGAGCCGACCACCGGCCAGTGCGACGGGGGTGCGAAGTAGTAACCGCCAGGTTGTGCGTCCACGGCATTGCTCCCTTTATCTTGTGACCAGCTTCACGATCCCGAACAACACGAACGCGTCCCTCACCTCACGCTCCCGCGGCCTTCACCTCGAAGAACGTGTACGAAAGCGAGATCACGTCGAATTCCCGTGGCGCGTCCGCGCTCACGCGGAACACCACCGGCATCTCCCGCGTTTCGCCCGCGGCAAGCGTCTGGTCGGTGAAGCAGAAGCACTCCTGCTTCTCCAGGTAGCGCGCGGCGACGGCCGGCGCGGTGGTCATCACCGCGTGCGCCGTGACCGGGCGCCCGAGCGTGTTCTCGACGCGGTAGCGCACCATCACCACCTCGCCCGGGTGCAGCCGCACGGACCGGTCGATGGCCTCGAACTTCCACGGCAGCCCGGCGTTGGAGGCGATCAGCTCGACCGTGACCTCGCGCGTGGCGTCCACCTGCGTGTTCCTCGGCGCGACCACGCGGCTCTGCGTGATGCCCAGCGCCTCGCAGATCTGCTTGTACATCGGCACCATCGCGAACCCGAAGCCCAGCATCGCCACCGCGATGACGAGGAGCTTGCCCATCATCTGGCGGTTGGCGAGGGCGACGTCGGGGGTCATACGTTGAAGACCTTCAACATGAAGACGGCATAGATCCCGATCACCATTGCCGCGAGGACGAGGGCCGACACCAGCGCGTTCTTGCGCTGCTGCGGGGTCGGCTTGTGCGGCTCTTGCATCGCGTGCCTCGTGCCTCTCGCCTCGCGCCTTACTTGACGACCGGCGCGGTCACGAACGTGTGGTAGGGCAACGGCGTCGGCAGGTGCGTCCACTCGAGCGAATCGGCGCCTTCCCACTGCTTGTCCGCGGCCTTGCTCCCGCTGCGGATCGTGGACACCACGATGTACAGGAAGAGGATCTGCGAGAACCCGAAGATGAAGGCGCCTATGGTGGAGACGGCGTTCCATTCGGTGAACTGCAGCGCGTAGTCGGGGATGCGCCGCGGCATTCCCGCCAGCCCGAGGAAGTGCTGCGGGAAGAACGCGACATTGAAGCCGATCATCGAGAGCCAGAAATGCAGCTTGCCCAGGCCCTCGTTGTACATGTGTCCGGTCCACTTGGGCAGCCAGAAGTAGATGCCGCCCATGATCGCGAACAACGCTCCCGACACCAGGACATAGTGGAAGTGCGCCACCACGTAGTAGGTGTTGTGCAAAGTCACGTCCACGGGAACGATCGCGAGCACCAGCCCGGAAAAGCCGCCGATGGTAAACAGGCACAGGAAGCCGACCGCGAAGAGCATCGGGGTCTCGAAGGTCATCGAGCCCTTCCACATCGTGGCGATCCAGTTGAAGATCTTCACGCCAGTGGGCACGGCGATCAGAATCGTCGCGTACATGAAGAAGAGCTGGCCGGCGGCGGGCATGCCGACGGTGAACATGTGGTGGCCCCACACGATGAACGAGAGGATCGCGATGGAGGACGTGGCGTACACCATCGAGGCGTAGCCGAAGAGGGGCTTCCTCGCGAAGGCCGGAATGATCTGCGACACGATCCCGAAGGCGGGCAGGATCATGATGTAGACCTCGGGGTGGCCGAAGAACCAGAAGATGTGCAGGAACATCGTCGGGTCGCCGCCGCCGGCCGCGTTGAAGAACGAGGTGCCGAAGTGGCGGTCGGTGAGCAGCATCGTGACCGCGCCGGCCAGCACCGGCATCACGGCGATCAGCAGGTAGGCGGTGATGAGCCACGTCCACACGAACAGCGGCATCTTCATCAGCGTCATCCCGGGCGCGCGCATGTTGAGGATGGTGGTGATGATGTTGATCGAGCCCATGATCGACGAGGCACCCAGGATGTGGATCGCGAGGATCGTCATGTCGATGGAGATGCCCTGCTGGATGATCAGCGGGGGATAGAGCGTCCAGCCCGAAGCCGCGGCGCCGCC
>JBKJYC010000554.1:0-2771 GCA_046715885.1 Usitatibacter sp. | reverse complement strand
GGAGATCATCACGACGTCGATCAGGCCCAGCACCACCAGCATGATCACGGTCTCGTTCAGCTTCGTGAGCCGGGCTGCGCCCTCGACGCTCACCGCGTCGATGATGTGCAGAAGGGCCGCCTGATTGCCGAACGCCGCGAGGATCAGATAGTAGAGCTCCTGCCAGAAAAGCCACACGTACACCGCCTGCGCGACGATGAGCCCGAGATAGAGCGGCAGCTGCAGCCACCGGCTCATGAAGATCAGGTTGGGAAGGGGCTTCAGCGGGCGCAGCTTCTTGGTCTCGTCCATGGGGGTCCAAAAAAGGAAAACACCCGGGACGCGGCACGACCGGGCGAAATTCCGGGAAGAAGTCAGGCCGCGGAGCGCGCGGTGGCGATCGACGGCGAGATTTCCCGACGCAGAATCTTACCATTGCGTGTGCGTGGAAAATCCTTCGCCAGATACACGATCTTCGGTGCCTTGTATGACGCCAGCATGTCGCGCCCGAAGGCGAGCAGCTCCCCGGGCGTGACGCTCGCGCCGGCATGCGCGATCACGTAGGCCACGACCAGCAGTTTGTCGGCGCCGGCGCTCTCGCCCACGCACGCGCAATCGGCCACCGCGGGATGGCTCTTCAATACGCGCTCCACCTCGTAGGGCGAGACGCGGTAGCCGAAGCTCTTGATGATGTCGTCGCGCCGGCCGAGGAACCAGAGGTACCCATCCCCGTCGTAGCGCGCGTAGTCGCCGGTGAGAAACCAGCCGTCGTGCTTCAGCTTCGCCGTTTCCTCGGGCAAGTTCCAATACTCGAGGAAGAGGCCGGGGTCCGATTCCGGTACGCAGATCATGCCTTCCTCCCCGGGGCCCACCTCGCGCAGCGTTTCGGCATCGAGCAGCCGGATGCAATGGCCGGGCTGCGGGAAGCCCGCGCTGCCCGCGCGGATCGGGCGAAACTTGCTCTGCGAGAGGTAATAGCTGAACTCGCTCATGCCAACGGCCTCGTAGATGTCCAGCCCGAAGCGCGCCTTCCATTGGCCGAAGACCTCGTCGGAGAGGTGCTCGCCGGCGCTCATGCAATGGCGCAGGGTCGGCACGTCGCTGCGCGTGAACGTCGTCTTCTGCAGGATCTGGCGGTAGATCGTGGGCACGCCGATGAAGATCGTCGCGCCGTGCTTGGCGATGAGCCGCGGCCAGGTCGCGGCTTCATTGCGGCCCTCGTGCGCGATCACGGTCTTGCCGCGGTACAGCGGATCCATGAGCGCCGAGCCGAGCACGTAGGTCCAGTTGAACTTCCCGGAATGGACGATTCTGTCGACCGAGGCGCTCTCGCCCTCGTCGGCAAAGTCGAACCAGTAAGTCGAGGCGGGCGAGCGCCCGATCAGCGAGCGGTGGCCGTGCAGCACGCCCTTGGGGTATCCGGTCGTCCCGGACGTGTACACCAGGTACGCGGGATCGTCGGTGCGTGTATCCGCCGCCGGGCCCCAGGCATCGATTGCGGCGAGCGCGCCATCGAGGTCGATGGACTCCACGCCGGGCACGCACTCCACCACGCCGGGACCGCAGAGCAACGCGAAGCGGATGCCCGATCCGGCCAGCTTGGTACGCAGCGCGCCCCAAGCGGCCTTGTCGACCACCAGGGCAGCGGCGCCGGAATCCTTCGCGAGATAGAGGACTTCCTCGGCGGTCAGCAGCGTGGAGGTCGGTACGGCGATCGCGCCGCGCTTCATGGCCCCGAGGAACGCGGCCGGATAGTCGATGCTGTTGGGCAGCCGGACCAGCACGCGCTCGCCGGCTCCGAGTCCGAGGCGCCGCAGCAGCTCCGCGAAGCGGCTGGTGCGCTCGGCGAGTTGCGCGAAAGTGATCGAGCTCGTGCCGAGCACGTCGTCCTCGACGATCATCGCGACCCGATGCTCCACGGGCGTGCCGAGGTGCGCGTCGGTGCAGGCCACGCCGATGTTGAACCGCGCCGGAATCTCCCAGGTCCAGGCGGGGAACGGGGCGAACCCTCCCATTACAGGATGACGCCGTACGGCCAGTTCTCGCGCACGACCTGCGCGGGCAATTTCTTCAGGACCTCGACGGCGAAGTGCGTGTCCTCGTCGGAGAGCGCGTGCAGCGCATGGGCGCGCAGCAGCGTCTGCAGCGCCTTGCCGAACATCGGCGGATCGAGCATTTCGCCATTGAACTTGATCGCGCCCCCGAGCAGCGCATCGGCCTCGATCGCCGCCGTGAGAATGGCGATCTTGGTCTTGATCTCGGAAGGCGAGGGCGTGAAGGCGACCTTGCACGGGTGGATGTGGGACGGATGGATCACCTGCTTGCCCGACAGCCCCATCGAGGCTTCCTCGAGCGCGTGCTTGTACACGACGCGCGACTCCTCGTCGCCGTGCAGGTCGAGCCAGCGCCGGACGTCGTCGGACTCGACCGCCTGCTCGGGCATCGTCGACTGGCCGATCAGGGTCTCCACGGCGCCGATCACGCCCTTGCCCGCGATGCGCGCCTCGAACAGGATGTCGTGGAGGTAGAACTTGAGCTCCTCGATCCAGTTGCGCGGCGTGATGTGGATGCCCATCGCCTTGGAGAAATCGTGGATCCCGAAGACCACGTGCTTCACGGTCGAGTACTGCATGAGGTCCGGGGCGATCTTGAGCGACTTGGGGTGTTCGATGATCGGCTGGATGGTGATGTGGTGGTTCAGGCCAACCAGCACCGCCGAGAGGTCGCGGATCTCCGGCGCCCCGTAGGCCTCGCCCGCCTTGGCGAGCATCACCACGTCGAAGTGGTCGGCC
>JBKJYC010000553.1:0-3925 GCA_046715885.1 Usitatibacter sp. | reverse complement strand
ACGTAGTCGCGCACGCCCGTCATGAGCGCGCGGTAGATCACCTCTTCCTCGGTGAGCGGGGGCGCGATCGTGCCGCGCACCGCATTGCCTTCCCACTCCACCACGTCGAGGGACTCCTGGAACGTCTCGGCCTGGTAGGTCAGCGCGCCCTGCGCGTCGAGCGCGAACGATGCACCGTCGAAGACGAGCTCGTCCTGGCCACCCACGCAGTGCACGTAGAGGACGGGAAGCGCCGCCTCCTTCACGCGCGCGCCCATGACCTGGTAGCGCTCGGCCAGCTTGTTGCGGTTGAAGGGAGAAGCGTTGATCGACAGCAGCAGCTCGGCGCCGGCAGCCTTGGCCTGGGCCGCCGGCTCGGGAAACCACAGGTCCTCGCAGATGGTGAGCCCGATCCGCCGGCCCTCGATCTCGAACACGCACGGCCGGTCGCCCGGCTCGAAGTAGCGCTTCTCGTCGAACACCTGGTAGTTGGGCAGGCGCTGCTTGAAGTAGATCTGCTCGATGCGCCCCTGGCGAAGGAGCGAGGCCGCGTTGTAGCGCGTGCGGCCCTCGCGATAGGGATGGCCCACGACCGCCGCCACGTCGAGGCAGTAGGTGGCCAGCTTCTGCAGCTCGGCCATGCACTGGTCGTTGAAATCGTCCCTCAGCAGGAGGTCCTCGGGCGGATAGCCCGAGAGGGCCAACTCCGGGGTGACCACGAGGCTCGCGCCCCGGAAGCGGGCGGCGTCGACGGCGAGGCGGACGCGCTCGGCGTTGCCTGCGAAATCGCCCACGGTGGTGTTGGCCTGGGCGACGGCGATCTTCATCTTGGCGATTGGAATTTGTTGCGTTCTATTATACGGTGCCGACCCACCCCGCCCCGCGCTTCGTGCCGCAACCTCCGCGCCTCCTCGAATCCCTCGATGCCGTTCCCGCCGCGCAATGGGACGCGCTGGCCGGGGACAACCCCACCCTGGCGCACGCCTTCCTCGATTGCCTGCACCGCTCGGGCTGCGCCGCGCCGCGCACCGGCTGGGCTCCGCGATTTCCGACCCTGTGGGAGGGCGAGCGCCTCGTGGCTGCGGCGCCCCTGTACGTGAAGACCCATTCGTACGGCGAGTATGTGTTCGATTGGGCCTGGGCCGATGCCCACGAGCGCCATGGCCTCGCGTACTACCCGAAGCTGCTCTGCGCGGTCCCGTTCACGCCCGCCACGGGGCCGCGCATCCTGGCCGCGAACGAAACCGTCCGCGCCGAGCTCGCCACCGCGATCTTCGACCTCGCCAGGCGCTCGGACGCCTCCTCCGCCCACGTGCTCTTTCCCGAGGAGGCCGACGCCGCGCTGCTGCGCGATGCGGGATGGCTCGAGCGCACCGGGGTCCAGTTCCATTGGAACAATCCGGGGTATGCGAGCTTCGAGGACTTCCTGGCGCTGCTTTCGCACGACAAGCGCAAGAAGATCCGCCAGGAGCGGCGCAAGGTGACCGAGGCCGGCGTCGCGCTTCGCCGCGTGGGCGGCAGGGACGCGACCGGGGCCGACTGGGATTTCTTCACGGCGTGCTACCAGCGCACCTACCGGGCACATCGATCCACGCCGTACCTCAACCGCGAGTTCTTCGGCATGCTGGGCGAACGCATGCCCGATCACACGCTGCTCGTCATCGCCGAGCGCGAGGGTACCCCGGTGGCGGCGGCGCTGAACCTGCACTCCTCCAGCGCGCTCTACGGGCGCTACTGGGGCGCGACGGAGTACGTCCCGGGGCTGCATTTCGAGGCGTGCTTCTACCAGGCGATGGAGTTCTGCATCGAGCGGCGCATTCCGCTCTTCGAAGGCGGCGCCCAGGGCGAGCACAAGCATGCGCGCGGCTTCCTGCCCTCGGTCACGCGCTCCTTCCACTGGCTCGCGCACCCCGCCTTCTACCGCGCCATCGACGATTACCTCGAGCGCGAGGGCGCGCACGTCACCGCCTACGTCGACGAGCTGAACGAGCGCTCGCCGTTCAGAAAATAATCAACTATTTCCAAGCGTCGGAGAACTCTTTCCAGTGCGGCGCGGTTTGCTCCGACAGGAAGCCGCGGAAGAGCGCGACCTCGCGCTCGTATGCGTCGGTTGACAGCGTGCCACGCATCAGCTGGAAGCGCAGGTAGAGCAGGTAGGTATTGGCGACGTCGGTCTCGCAATAGTTGCGGATGGCGTCGATCTCGCCACGCTTCCACGCGGGCCAGACCTGCGAGCCGTCCATGCCCAGCTTTCCCGGCAGTCCGCAGAGCTGGGCGATCTCCGTGAGCGGCGCCCACGCGCGGTTCTGGTAGCCGGCGAGCAGGTCCATGAGGTCGACATGGCGCATGTGGAAGCGGCTGATGTAGTTGTTCCACTTGAAGTCCTTGTTGTCGTCGCCCAGGTCCCAGTAGCAGCACGCCGGGATGGCGTGGAGCAGCGCTCGATAGTGGAGCACGGGCAGGTCGAAGCTCGCGCCATTCCACGAAACCAGCTGCGGCGTGTACTTGTCGATGCCGTCGAAGAAGCGCTTCACCAGATCGCGCTCGCCGTCCTGGGGCGCGCCCAGCGACCATACCCTCACGGAGTCGCGCTCGCGCATCGCGCACGAGATCGCGACGACGCGCTGCAGATGCGGCGGCAGAAAATCGTTGCCCGCGGCCTGGCGGCGGCGCTGCAGCGCCAGTTCGACCACGGCGTCGTCGCTCACCGCGTCTTCGAGCCCCCAGACGCGGCGCAGCCCGGTGACGTCGGGAACCGTCTCGATGTCGAAGACCAGGATCGGGGCGGCCATGGCTCTAGCCCGGGAACACGCCGGTGGACAAATACCGGTCGCCGCGATCGCAGACCACGTGCACGATCACGGAATCGCGCACCTCGGAGGAGACCTTGAGCGCGGCGGCAAGCCCGCCGCCCGACGAGATGCCCGCGAAGATGCCCTCCTCGCGCGCGAGCCGGCGTGCCATTTCCTCGGCCTCGGGCTGGGAAACCTCGAGGATGCGATCGACGCGCGCGCGCTCGTAGATCTTCGGCTGGTAGTCCTCGGGCCACTTGCGGATGCCGGGAACCTGCGCTCCCGGACCCGGGTGCACGCCGATCACCTGCACCGCGGGATTCTTCTCCTTCAGGAACCGCGAGGTGCCCATGATCGTGCCGGTGGTGCCCATGGTCGCGACGAAATGCGTGATCTTCCCCTGCGTATCGCGCCAGATCTCCGGGCCCGTTCCGGTGTAGTGGGCGAGCGGATTGTCGGGGTTCGCGAACTGGTCGAGGATGATCCCCTCGCCCGCGTCGCGCATGCGCCGGGCCGTGTCGATGGAGAACTCCATGCCGCCCTTCTCGGGCGTGAGGACGAACTGGGCGCCGAACGCGGCCATCGTCTGGCGCCGCTCGACGGACAGGTGCTCGGGCATCACCAGCACCATGCGATAGCCGCGCATCGCCGCCACCATCGCGAGCGCGATACCGGTGTTGCCGCTGGTCGCCTCGATGAGCGTGTCCCCGGGCTTGATCTCGCCGCGCTTCTCGGCATTGACGATCATGGAGAGCGCCGGGCGGTCCTTCACCGATCCCGCGGGGTTGTTGCCCTCGAGCTTGGCCAGCAGGATGTTGGAGGTATTTCCGGGGATGCGCTGCAGGCGCACCAGCGGCGTGTTGCCGACGAAGTGGTCGAGTGTCGGAAGCATGGACTTTCAGTATAGGGAAAATGAAAAGCCCCGCGCGCGGCGGGGCTTTCCGGTTGCGCGCGAGGGCTACTTCTTCTTCTCGTCGATCGCCTTCTTGTCGTCGGCGGCTTTCTTGTCGACGGCGTCCTTCTTGGCATCGGCCTTCTTGTCGGCCGTGTCTTTCTTGGCGTCGGCTTTCTTGTCGGCGGCGTCCATCTTGGTGTCGTCCTTCTTGCCCGCGGCCTTCTTGTCGTCGGCGGCTTTCTTGTCGGCGGCCTTCTTG
>JBKJYC010000552.1:0-3170 GCA_046715885.1 Usitatibacter sp. | reverse complement strand
ATCGAGTACCAGCAGGCGCTCGCCTACGAGAACGGCGAGTACAGGCTGCGCTTCCCGCTCGCCGTCACGCCGCGCTACACACCGAGCGGTCCGGCGCTCGAAGCGATGCCCGAGGAGCCGAAGGTGGCCGAAGCGCACGCGATGCCCGTAGTGCATCCCGACTACACGTTCGAGACGTGCGGTGCGGTGAACCCGGTGGACATCGTGGTCCTGATCGATGCCGGCGCGCCGCTCGCGAAAGTCACCAGCTCCTACCACGACGCGATGATCGAGAAGGCCGACGGCCACCGCACGGTGGTCTACCTGCTGAAGGAGCAGGAGGCGGCCGACCGCGACTTCGAGCTGGTGTGGTCCCCGGCCGCGGGCGCCTCGCCGAAGGCGGCGATGTTCACCGAGGCGAAGAACGGCAATGACTACGCGCTGCTGATGGTGATCCCGCCGGAGCCCACCGCCGCCGAGCGCGCCCAGGCCGCCCACGTGCCGCGCGAAGTCATCCTCATCGTCGACACTTCAGGCTCGATGACCGGGGCGCCGATGGAGCAGGCGAAGCGCGCCGTGCTGATCGCGCTCGATACGCTGGCGCCCGCCGATCGCTTCAACCTGATCGAGTTCAACTCCAACGCGTCCCAGTTGTCCCCCGCCGCGCTTCCCGCTACTCCGGCGAGCCTCGAGCGGGCGCGTGCCTGGACCCGGAACCTGCGCGCGGGCGGCGGCACCGAGATGCTGAAGGCCTTGGCCCTGGCGCTGGACGGAAGGCAGACGCCCGGCTTCCTGCGCCAGGTGATCTTCGCCACGGACGGCGGCGTGAGCAACGAAGAAGAGCTCTTCTCCTTCATCCACCAGCGCCTCGGCGGCTCGCGGCTCTTCACCGTGGGCATCGGCTCGGCGCCCAACGGCCACTTCATGACGAAGGCCGCGCAGTTCGGCCGCGGCACGTTCACGTATATCGGCGACCTGAACGAGGTGCAGTCGAAGATGGCGGCGCTGTTCGCGAAGATCGAGGCCCCGGTGCTGAAGGACGTCTCCATCCGCTGGCCCGACGGCTCCGAGGTCGAGACCTTCCCCGCGCGCGTGCCGGACCTCTACCTGGGCGAGCCCATTGTCGTTTCCGCGGCGCTCAAAGGCACTGCGCGCACCGTCGTCGTCTCCGGCATGCGCGGCAACCAACCCTGGAGCGTGGCGCTCACGCCGTCGCCGAGTGAAGGCGAGCCCTCCGGCGTGGGCGCCCTCTGGGCCCGCGCGAAGATCGCCGCACTCATGGACCAGGTTCGCACCGGCGGCAACGTCGAGGAGATCCGCCCGAAAGTGGTGAAGGTGGCACTCGAGCACCACCTCGTGAGCGCGTACACGAGCCTCGTGGCGGTCGACGTCACGCCCACCGCGCCCGCCGGCACGGCGATGAAGACCGCGCTCGTGAAGGCGAACCTGCCCAAAGGCTGGGAATCGCAGTTGGGGCAGATCCCGCAGACCGACACGGCCATGACGCTGCAGCTCCTGCTGGGATTGCTGGCACTCGCCGCCGCCGGAATGGTCGCCGTCATCGGGCGGCCGGTTCCGGCGGCAAGGAGGCCGGCATGTCTGGAATGAGGCCGTGGATGTGGTGGGTGGTTGCGCTGTTGCTCGCCTTCGCCTTCCACCAGTTCTCCTCGGCCGGATGGATCTACGCCAGGGCCACCCTCGCGCAGCACCTCATCGCGCACTCGTGGGAGAAGGAGAAGCGCGCCGGAGTCGCGAATCGCCCGTGGCCCTGGGCCGACACACGGGCGGTGGCGCGCCTGTTCGTGCCTTCGCGCGGCGTGAGCCTCTACGTGCTGGCCGGCACCAGCAACCGCTCGCTCGCCTTCGGGCCCGGGCATGTGAGCGGCACCGCGCGTCCCGGCTCGACGGGCAACAGCGTGATCGTCGCCCATCGCGACACGCACTTCGCGTTCCTGCGTCACCTGGAGGTGGATGAGGAGATCGATGTCGAGACTCCGAAGGGCGGCGTTGCCCGCTATCGGGTGACGGAAGTGTCGATCGTGGACAAGAGGGAGACGCGCGTGCTCGATGCCGCCGATTCCGCGCAACTGACACTCATCACGTGCTACCCCTTCGACGCGGTGGCGCCGGGGACAGACCTGCGATATGTGGTGGTCGCCGATCGTGTCGGCTGAAAAACTGCGGGAGTGGTCGGGGTGAGAGGATTCGAACCTCCGGCCTCTACGTCCCGAACGTAGCGCTCTACCAGGCTAAGCTACACCCCGACTGGGACATTCGAGCGTGAAATCAGAAACTTCGCTCGACAGAAAAGGACGCCAATTCTAGCAGAGAGTCGCGGCTCTCGGAACCCGGAAGTGCGTCCAGATACCGCTTGGCGAGGTCCGCCTCCGCGCGCGCCTGGGCCCGCGCGTACTCGAGCGCCCCGGTGCGCCGGATCGCGGCGAGCACGGCCTCCAGGTCGGCGATTCCGCCCCCTTCGATCGCATGGCGCACCACCGAGCGCTCCGCTTCGCTGCCCGCCTGCATCACGCGGATGAGCGGCAGCGTGGGCTTGCCCTCGGCGAGGTCGTCGCCAACGTTCTTGCCGGTCTCCTGGTGGTCGCCGGAGTAGTCGAGCACGTCGTCGATGAGCTGGAAGGCCGTGCCGAGGTGCATGCCGTACGCGGCGAGCGCCGCCTCCTGCTCCGGGGTCGCCTGGCCGAGAATGGCGCCCACCTGCGTCGCGGCCTCGAAGAGCTTCGCGGTCTTGTAGCGGATCACGCGCAGGTACTGCGCCTCGTCGGTGCCCGCGTCGCGCACGCTCATCAGCTGCAGCACCTCGCCTTCCGCGATGACGTTGGTGGCGTTGGCCATCACCTCCATGATCCGCGGCGAGCCCACCGCGACCATCATCTGGAAGGCACGCGAGTACAGGAAGTCGCCCACCAGCACCGAGGCGGCGTTGCCGAACTCGGCATTGGCGGTCTGGCGCCCCCGGCGCAGGCTCGACTCGTCCACCACGTCGTCGTGGAGCAGCGTCGCTGTATGGATGAACTCGATGACGGCGGCGACCTCGTGGCGCTCCTCGCCGCGTGCGCCGAGCGCGTTGGCCGCCAGCAGCACCAGGGCCGGACGCAGGCGCTTGCCGCCGCTGCCGACGATGTAGTCGGCGATCGTGCGAATCAGCACGACATGCGACTCGAGGCGCCTGC
>JBKJYC010000551.1:0-4460 GCA_046715885.1 Usitatibacter sp. | reverse complement strand
CTGCCCGAGCCGCGCCTCGCGGTGGATTGCGGCGCGCGCGACGCGGCACTGGCGAAGTTCGGCCTGGTGCTCGACCGCCCCGTCGCCGCGTTCGCGCCCGGCGCCGAGTACGGTCCGGCGAAGCGCTGGCCCCACGAGCACTTCGCCACGCTCGCCAACGAGCTGCTCGCCCGCGGCTTCCAGGTGTGGCTGTTCGGCTCGGCGAAGGACGCCGAGGCAACCGGCTGGATCCGCACGCTCACCGACGAGGCGTGCACGGACCTCGCCGGCCGCACCTCCCTCGACGAGGCCATCGACCTCCTGTCGTGCGCGACTCAAGTGGTCAGCAACGACTCGGGCCTGATGCATATCGCCGCGGCGCTGGACCGGCCCATGGCCGCGCTCTTCGGCTCCTCCAGCCCCGGCTTCACCCCGCCGCTTTCCGCGCACGCGCGCGTGATCTCGCTGCGGCTCTCGTGCAGCCCCTGCTTCCAGCGCACCTGCCCCCTGGGTCACACCAATTGCCTGGTGCAGCTGGAGCCGCAGCGCGTGCTCGCCGCCCTGGACATAAAATGAATCCTTTCCCGATGCGACGGTCCGACATTCCATGAGAGCACTCCTCCTTGCCGCAGCGATCCTGGCCGCCGGAACCGCGATCGCGGCCGACGCCGACCATGCGAAATCCGTCGAGGCGTGGCGCGCGCGCGTCGACAAAAGCCTGCGCGCAGACAACGGCTGGCTCACCCTGGCCGGCCGCTACGTGATGAAGCCGGGCGCCAACACCTTCGGCACCGGGGAGAAGAACGACATCGTCTTCCCGAAGGGCCTGGGCCCCGAGAGGATCGGCGTGATCGACGTCGCCCCCGGCAAGGTCGTGATGAAGCTGGAGCCCGGAGTGACGATGACCAAGGACGGCGAGGCCTTCACCGAGCGCGAGATGGGAACCCGGACCGCCCAGCGCGACCGGGTGGCCCTGGGCCGCGCCACCATGCACGTGATCGAGCGCGAGGGCCGCTACATCCTGCGGCTCGCGGACAACGAGAGCACGGTGCGCTCGGGGTTCGAGGGGCGCGTCTGGTACGACGTGGACCAGGCCTATCTCGTCCCGGCGAAGTTCGTCCCCTATCCGCCCGGCCGGAAGGTGCCGATCGTGAACGTTTTGGACGAGTTCTCCGATGAGCCTTCGCCCGGCTACGTGGAATTCCGGCTGCGCGGCCGCACGCACCGGCTCGACGTTGTGGGAGACGATGCCGGCCTGTTCATGATCTTCCGCGACGACACCGCCGGGAAGTCGACCTACAAACCGGGTCGCTTCCTGTATGTGGAGAAGAAGCCGAAGCCCAACGAGATCTTCAAGCTCGACCTGAACCGCGCCTACAACCCGCCGTGTGCGTTCAGCGCGTTCACCACCTGCCCGTTGCCGCCCGAGCAGAACATCCTCAAGGTGAAGGTCGAGGCCGGCGAGAAGTACCCGCCGAAGCGCGCGAGCTAGCGGCCCGGTTCCATGACGAGGGAGTGCTTCGTCGCCCTGTGGGCCGCCCTCGCGATCGCGCTGCCCGCCGTGGCGGCCCTGCCGCCCGCCGAAGCACCCTGGCCCCCGACGCCCGAGGTCCGCGCCCTCATGTCCGGGCTGCAGGCCACCCTCGCCGATCCGCAGGCCACTCCCGAGGCGCGCAGGAAGGCGCGTGAGGAGCTGATCCGCCTGCTGCGAGCGCCCGGCGCGCCGCAACCGGATGCGGCCGCGGCCGCCAAGGCGCGCGCTCCGCGCGCGGCGATCACGATCTTTCCCGCGATCCCGCCACCCACCCCGCCACCGGAGGGTCCGGGCCCGCCAGTGGCGCGCGTGGTCCCCGCTCCGCGAGCGATCCCGCCCTTCATCGACTCGCAGAGCGGCCGCCTGCTCGTCCCGCAGGGCAGGGTGGCGATCGATCCCGCGAGCGGCCGCGTGCTCCAGGAGGTCCCCGGGGGGTACATCGACGGCGCCACGGGGCGCTTCGTTCCGACCCGCTGAGGCGCCATCTGGCGTATAGTGATCCGCCATATGGCCATACCCGCGTTTCCTTCCTCCCCGCCCCGGGGCGCGCGATGACGCAAGCCCTCGCGCAGGTCCTCGGCGGCCGCAAGACCTTCGGCAGCCGCGCTCCGCGAACCTCCTCGGACTGGCACGGGCTGATCCAGTCCGGCGTCCCCGCGCGCGCGGCGTTCCTGATGAAGGACCTCCTCGGGCTGCGTTCCAGCGAGCTCGCGCGGCTGCTGGGCCTCAGCACGCGCTCGCTCACTCGCCTCTCCGGCGTGCGTTCCCTGGATCCCGTGGTGGGCGACCGGCTCTATCGCCTGGCGCGCATCTACGCGCTCGCCTCCGACGTGCTGGAAGACGAGGGCGCCGCGGTGCGCTGGCTGCGCTCGCCGCAGCGCGCGCTGGACGGCGCGGTGCCGCTCGAGCTGGCCGCTACCGATGCGGGCGCACGCGATGTCGAGTTCCTCCTCGGTCGCATGGAGCACGGCGTCTTCACCTGATGCGCTGCTTCAGGCTGGTGAAGGCCCGCCATGCGCGCGCCGCATTCACCGGCAGCGGGGCCCGGGCCTTCGGCGGGCGCTGGAACCGGCCCGGCACCCCCCTGGTCTACGCGGCGCAATCGCTCTCCCTCGCGGCCCTGGAGACGGTCGTGCATTTCTCCGGCGAGGAGCGCGGCATCGATTTCGTGTGCTTCGCGATCGACGTCCCGGACGCTTGCGTCGAGGTGATCGAGCCCCGCACCCTGGCGCACGCCTGGCGCTCGGAAGTCCCGGCCGCGTCCACCCAGGACCTCGGCAGCCGCTGGCAGGAGTCCCGGCGCGGCGCGGCGCTCGCTGTGCCTTCCGCGCTCGTCACCGGGGAATTTTGCGTGCTGCTCAATCCCGATCATCGCGATACGCGGCGCGTCGTTGTCCACTATCCCGAGCGCTTCTCCTTCGACGACCGCCTGCTGCGCAGTTGATTGGCCCCTTCGGGGCGGGAGACACGGAGCCGATAGGCTCAAGCGGTATAAGCGGGAGCGGGCTGCGTGAACCAGGCGTGGAGGATGTGATAGACCACCTGGTAGTTCTTCTGCTGGAAGCTCGCGTGCGAGATGCCGGACATCACGGTGAACTGCTTGTCCGGATTCGGCAGCCGCTTGAAGAACTCCACCAGGTCGTCGAAGCCGGCAATGCCGTCGAACTGCCCGCGCAGGACGATCGTGGGCACCGTGATCCTCGCGGGATCCACGATCGGCAGCTTCGAGCACATGTCGATGTAGGTGCCGTTGGGCATCGAGTCGTCGAGCGCCAGGATGGCGTCGGCGAATGCATCGACCACGCGTTTCTCGGCGCAGTCGGGATGGTCGCGCTCGAAGATCGAGTACACGAACGCGCGGTCGATGGGCCGGCGCTTCGAGGCGAGGAACTGTGGCAGCTTCTTCGCGCGCTGCTCCAGGGTGGGGCTTCCCTCCCCGGTCCACACGAACGCGTCCAGGGCGAGCCGCGCCACGCGCTCGGGATGGCGTTCGGCGAAGAGCGCGGCGCGCAGCGCCCCGGACGAGATCCCGTAGACCAGGAACTTCCCGATTCCGCGCGCCTTCAGGATGTGGTCGGTCGCCGCGGCGAGGTCGTCGGCACCGTTGGCGATGTCGCAGGTGATGTCGCGCTTCTTGTCCGAGCGGCCGTAGCCCTCCATGTCCACCGACCAGCACGTGAAGCCGCGCTGCGCGAACCAGTCCATCACCGAGGAATCCGGACGGCCCGGCACGTTGAGGTCGAACGTCGGCTGCGAGGCCATCGAGGACCCGTGCACGAACAGCACCGCGGGCTTGCCGTCGGGGCTGCCTTCGTATTTCTCCCACAGGAACAACCGCACGTCGCCCTTGCGGGTCTCGTGTTCCTTTCCCGTCACCATGTCATTCCACCTTCGCGCCGGTCTCGCGGATGATCTTCGCCCAGCGCTCGCGCTCCTCGCGGAAGAACGCGTCGAATTGCGCCGGCGTGCCCGCCATCAGCTCGAGCGAGTGGTGCTCCATGTAGCTCGCCACTTCCGCGGTCGCCAGGACCGCGTGCAGCTCTTTGTGCAGCCGGTCGAGGATCGGCTGCGGCGTGCCCTTGGGCGCGAGCAATCCCATCCAGACGTAGGCCGAATAGCCCGGCACTCCCGCCTCCGAGAGCGTGGGCACGTCGGGAAGCGCGGCCGACCGGCGCTCGCCGGTGACCGCGAGCGCGCGCAGCTTGCCCGCCTTGATGTGGCCGAGCATCCCCGCCAGCCCGGGGAAGGAAAGCGGCACGATGCCGCCGATGACGTCGGTGGTGGCCTGGCCGCTTCCCTTGTACGGAACGTGGACCAGCTTCACGCCCGCCATCGTGGCGAACATCGCCGCGAACAGGTGCTGGCCGCTGCCGTTCCCGGACGACGCATAGTGGATCCGGCCGGGGCTCGCCTTGGCGAGCGCGATCAGCTCCGCGACCGACTTCGC
>JBKJYC010000550.1:0-4075 GCA_046715885.1 Usitatibacter sp. | reverse complement strand
TGCCGGCACTCCTCACTTCTTCGTGTACGTGATCCGGTAGATGGCGTCGCCGTGGTCGTCGGAGACCAGCAGCGAGCCGTCGGGCAGCATCTGCACGTCCACGGGCCGGCCCCACGCCGAATCGGCGCCGACGTCGAGGAAGCCATCGGCGAAGACCTTGTGGTCGACTACCTTGCCGCCATCCACCTTCGCCACCATCACGCGATAGCCGCTCTTCTTGGAGCGGTTCCACGAGCCGTGCTCGGCGATGAAGATCGCGTTCTTGTACTCGAGCGGGAACATCGGCCCGGTGTAGAAGCGCATTCCGAGCGCGGCGACGTGGGCGTTCAGGTTCTTGGCGGGCGCCACGAATTCGTTGCAGCGGCGCTTGTCGCCGAACTCGGGATCGGGAAGGTCGCCGCCGTGGCAGAACGGATAGCCGAAATGCAGCCCCGCCTTGGGCGCGTGGTTCAGCTCGTCGGGCGGCACGTCGTCGCCCAGCATGTCGCGACCGTTGTCCGTGAACCACATCTGCTTCGTCTCGGGATGCCAGTCGAAGCCCACGCTGTTGCGTACGCCGCGCGCGATCACCTCCATCGCCGAGCCATCGGGCTTCACGCGCGTGATCGACGAGTAGGGATCTGCCTTCTCGCAGATGTTGCAGGGCGCGCCCACCGGCACGTAGAGCCAGCCGTCGGGCCCGAAGCGGATGAATTTCCAGCCGTGATGGCGATCGGTGGGATATTTTCCATAGATCAGCTTCGGCTTCGGCGGGTTGGGCAGGTTCTTCTCGATCGCGTCGAAGCGCCAGATCTTGTCCACTTCCGCGACGTAGAGCGCGCCGTCCTTCACCGCCACGCCGTTGGGCATGTTGAGGCCGGTGGCGATCGTCATCACCCGCGTGGCGTGCTTGCCGTCGTGCTTGATCGCGTAGACATTGCCCGCCGTGCGCGTGCCGACGAAAAGCGTGCCGCCCTCGCCCAGCGCCATCGAGCGCGCGTTCTTGACGCCGGTGGCGAACACCTCGATGTCGAACCCGGCGGGCAGGCCCACGCGGTCCACGGGCAGCGACTGCGCGGCGGCGGCGAGGGAAGCGAGGGCGAGGACGAGTGCGGCGGCGTGGCGCATGGGAGGCTCCATCATAGGGCAAAACAACAGGGTCAGATCAGGGTCAGGGCCGACTCTGACCCTGATCTGACCCCACCTATTTGAGCGGGCGCAGCTCGGCGGCGGGCACGCCGATCACCACCGCCGTACCCTTCGGCAGCGGCTTGCGGTCCCGGGCATGGGACACGTCGGCGATGTAGCGCGACGGCCCAACCTGCACGTCGTAGCGGACGAACTCCCCGAGGAACTCGAACGCCTCCACGGTTCCGTGCAGGGTGAGCTCGTCGGCGCGCGGCTCGGCGGGCGCCACGCGTAGGGCCGCGGCGTGCGGCCGGAACGCGACGTCACCTTCCGGGCGCTTCACGATGTTGGCCGAGCCGACGAACCCCGCCACGAAGCGGTTCACGGGATGGTCGAAGAGCTCGAAGGGCGTGCCTACCTGCTGGATGACGCCCTGCTCCATCACTGCGATGCGGTCGCAGGTGGTGAGCGCTTCTTCCTGGTCGTGGGTGACGAAGATGGTGGTGATACCCAGGCGCTGCTGGAGCTTCTTCAGCTCCTGGCGCGTCTGCACGCGCAGCTTCGCGTCCAGGTTGGAGAGCGGCTCGTCCAACAGCAGCACCTGCGGCTCGATGGCGAGCGTGCGCGCGAGCGCAACGCGCTGCTGCTGCCCGCCGGAGAGCTGGCCCGGGCGCCGCGAGCCGTGGTCCGGGAGCCCCACCAGCTCCAGCGCAGCCTTCACCCGCTCGCGGATCTTCTCGCGCGGCACCTTGCGCTCTTCCAGCCCGAAGGCCACGTTCTGGTCCACCGTCATGTGCGGCCACAGCGCGTAGTTCTGGAACACCATGCCGACGTTGCGCTTCCACGCCGGCGTGTCGTTCACATTGCGGCCCCCGATCAGCACCTCGCCCCTCTGCTGCCGGTTGAAGCCGGCGATGAGGCGCAGCAGCGTGGTCTTGCCCGATCCGGACGGTCCGAGGAGCGCGAAGAACTCGCCGGGCTGGATCGCGACCGAGATGTCGCGCAGGACCGGGGTCGCGCCGTACGAGAGCTCGACATTGCGGATATCGACGCCGACGCTATTCATCTGCGGCCTCCGAGTGCCATGAGACGGTGGGAGAGGTAGGTGCCGGCCGCGATCAGCACGACGGCGATCACGCCCAGCGCCGCGCCCGGGCCGCGGCCCGCGATCGACTGCATGTAGAGATAGATGCCGTAGGACATCGGCGCCAGCGACTCGCGGCTGGTGAGCAGGATCGTCTCCGAGATCTCGGCCGCCGCGGTGATGAAGCTGGTGACGAAGCCCGCGAGGATGCCGCCCATCATCAGCGGCACCACGACGCGCAAGATCACGCGCAGGCGCCCGGCGCCCAGGTTCTCCGCGGCCTCCTCGAGCGACGGGTGCACCTGCGAGAGCGCGGCCATGCACGAGCGCAGCGCGTACGGAAGACGCCGCACGGCGTACGCCAGCACGAAGATCACCCAGCTCGCGGTGAGCGTCCCCATGCCGAAGGGCAGCTCCCCGCCACTGAAGACGCGCAGGTAGCCGATGCCGAGCACGAGCCCCGGCATGGCCAGCGCCACGGTGACCATGTGGTCGAGGAGCTGGCGGCCGGGCAGCGTGGTCCGCAGCACGATGTACGCGATGGCGGTGCCAAGGATCACGTCGAGGAGCGCCGCGAGCCCGCAATAGAGGATCGTGTTCCAGATCATGTGCCGCGCATCCTGGAAGATGGTCGCGTAGTGCATCAGCGTGAATTGCTCGGGAAGCACCGAGAAGCTCCACACCTTGGAGAGCGAGAGCGCGAGAATCCCCAGGTGCGGTGAGAGGACGAGGAGCAGCAGCGCCACGATCCAGCCGTACGCGAGCACCGCCTGCCCGGGACTGAGATGACGCTTCGGTGCCGCGAGCCCGCGCGCGACCACGGCGTAGTCGCGCCGCTTCACGAACCACCACGAGCCGCCCATGGCCGCGATGGAGAACGCCACGAGGAGCACGCAGATCACGTAACCGATGGGATCCTCGATGCCGATCGACGTGACGCGCAGGTACGCCTGCGGCGCCAGCATGTTGGTCACGTTCAGCACCAGCGGCGTGCCCAGGTCGTCGAACACCTTGATGAAGACGAGCGAGGCGCCGGCCACATATCCGGGGAGCGCCAGCGGGAACACGATCTTGCGGAACAGCCGCCAGCCCGAGCTGCCGAGGTTCTGCGCCGCTTCTTCCATCGAGGAATCGATGTTCGCGAGCGCCGCCGAGAGGTTGAGCAGGATGAACGGGAAGTAATGCAGCGTCTCCACGAAGATGACGCCGTTCAGCCCTTCCATCACCGGAACCGTGAACCCGAAGGCGTCCTTGAGGATCAGGTTCACCGAGCCCGAGCGCCCGAAGAGCATCTGCAAGGCCGCCGCGCCGACGAACGCGGGCATCACCAGGGGCAGCACGCCGAGCGTCTGGATGAGGATGGCGCCGCGGAAATCGAAGCGCACGGTGAAGTACGAAAGCGGGACCGCGATGAGCGTCGCCAGGAAGACCGTCCAGCCCGCGACCCACAGGCTGTTGGCGAAGGACTCGCGCATCAGCGAGATCTGCGAGAACGCGGCGAAGTGCGCGAGGGTGAAGCCGCCATGCCCGTCGGAGAAGGCGGTGTACACCACCGCCGCCACCGGCACGACGAGGAACGCGATGAGGAAGGCCGCGATCGCGAGCGCGACCGCGGCCAGCGCGGGGTGGTGGCGCAACTACTTGGCCGCGTTGGCCAGCTCGACCGCCTTCGCGTAGTTGGCCTTGGCCTTCGTGGCCCATTCCTCCTCGATGGCCGCCTTCTTCTTCGAGGCTTCGGCGTCCTTCTTGTCGGCCTTGAAGAGCGCCAGGAACGCCTTGTCGCCGGCCTGCTTCTCATCCACGGGCGGCGAGTACGCGAGCTTGCGCGCCTCGTCCAGCTGCGCGCTCTTCTTCCCGCCCAGCCGTTTGTCCGCGTCGTGGATC
>JBKJYC010000549.1:0-4323 GCA_046715885.1 Usitatibacter sp. | reverse complement strand
GTGCAGGGGACGATGGCTCTATCGGGGCGCCGCGAGTTCGAGTTCACCGGGGCCCTCGCGCACGTGGACCCGTCGCTCTTCGCCAATGCGCCGCCGGGCGACTTGAACGGGCGCGCGAGCGTGAGCGGCACGCTGGAGGGCGGGGTCGCGGGCAAAGTCGCGTTCGAGCTCACCGAGAGCCGCATCTCGGGGTTGGCCGTGCAGGGGCGAGGCGAGCTCGCGGGGAACACCCAACGCGTCGCGCGCGCGGACGTCGACCTCACGCTCGCCGCGGCGCGCGTGCAGGCGAAGGGCGCGTACGGGCGCGCGGGCGACGTGCTCGACGTGAAGGTGAACGCGCCCGACCTCGCACCCATCGCCAGGGCGCTCAAGCACGACTTCGCCGGCCGGCTCGATGCCGAGGCGCGCCTCACCGGCACGTTCGCCGCGCCGTCGGGAACGCTGCGCGCAACGGGCGAGAAGCTGCGCGTGCCGGGTGGATTCGGCGCCGCGTCCCTCACCGCCCAGGTGGAGGTCGGCGGCACGGCCGATGCCCGCATCGACGGCAAGGTCGAGGCCACGGGCCTCACGCGAACCACTGGCGGCGCGGCGGAAGTCGTCGCGGACAAGGCCACCGTAACGCTCGCCGGCACGCGCGCGAACCATCGAGCCAGGCTCGAGGCGACGTTGCCGCCCGAGCGTTGGCTCGTTGTCGCCCCCGCCGCCCCCGCCATCGTCACCACCGCCGGCCCCGCGCGGCCCGCCACCGAGAGCGCGCGAAGCCTCCAGCTGGCGCTCGCGGGCGGGCTGCTCGACAACGCGCGCACGCCGACCTGGCGGGGGAGGATCGAGGAGTTCGAGCTGCGCGGCCCGAGTCCCCTCAAGCTGATGGCCCCGGCCACGCTCACGCTCGCGCGCGACCTGGTCGAGATCGGAGATGCGGACGTGCGCGGCGACATCGGACGCGCGCGCTTCGCGCTCACCCGCTGGACGCCCACGCGAATCGAGGCGCGCGGCTCGAGCGACGGGCTGCTCACGCGCCCCATCGTGCGCGCGCTCGGTTTGCCCGCGCAGGCGCGCTCCAACCTGGTGCTCACGGCCGAGTGGGACGTGAAGGCGGCCGAGACGCTCGACGGCTTCGTGCGCGTCAAGCGTGCGCAGGGCGACGTGAGACTCGGCGAGCCGCCGCTGGCACTCGGCCTCGAGGCGCTCGATGTTTCCGTGGAGGCGGCGCGCGGCCAGGTGCGAGCGGCGCTCCTCGTGCGCGGCAAGCAGGCCGGCACCATCGAAGCGCGCGCGACCACGACGATCCGCAAGGAAGGCGCGGCGTGGTCGGTGCCGCGCGAGGCGCCTCTCGCCGGCGAGCTCGATGCGCAAGTGCCCTCGATCGCCTGGGCCTCGGATTGGCTCGGTCCCGACGCGCGTCTCGACGGCAGGGTGACCGCCAAGGTCGCGCTGTCAGGCACGCTCCGCGCGCCGGCATTCCGGGGCAGCCTCGCGGCCGACGCTCTGCGGCTTCGCGATTCCACGCTGGGCTTCGAGATCGACGAAGGGCGGATCGCGCTCGCGCTTCGCGAGCACGAAGTCGCGATCGAGCGCTGCGAGCTGGCGAGCGCGTGGCGCGTGCCGCCGGACGCGCGCGCCGCCCTCGAGGGCGTGCAGGTCCCCGAGAAAGGCACGATGACGGCTGGGGGGCGGATCGACTTCTCCACCCGGCGCGGCGTGATCACGGTGAAGTCGCAGGGGTATCCCGTCTCGCAGCTGCCGGCGCGCTTCCTCGCCGGCTCGGGCGAAGCGAAGCTCGAGAGCAGCGAGGCGGGCCTGGCGCTCGCGGGCACCTTCAAGGCGGACGCGGGCTACATCGGCCTGGGCACCGCGGCCTCGCCGCGGCCCTCCGATGACGTGCTCATCGACCGCGGCGAGGGCGTCGAGGAGCGCAAGCCGCAGCGGCTGAACCTCGACATGCGCTTGCAGCTCGGCGAGCGGCTCTTCTTCGAGGGCCGTGGCCTGTTCACGCGCCTGGCTGGCGACCTGCGCGTGCGGGGCGATCCCGGCCGCACCGTGGTGGCGAGCGGGCAGATCCGCGCGATCCGCGGAACCTACGACGCGTACGGCCAGAAGCTCGCCATCGAGCGCGGTGTGCTCACGTTCCAGGGTCCCATCGACAATCCGCAGTTGAACGTGCTCGCGGTGCGTCCGGGCGATCTACCCGTGGTCGCCGGCGTGGAGGTCGTGGGCACCGTGGCGCGCCCGCAGGTGCGCCTGTATTCGCGTCCCGAGGTGCCCGACTCCGAGAAGCTCGCGTGGCTCGTGCTCGGCCGCGGCCCTGCCGAGGCCTCCGAGGGCGATGCGGCCACGCTCTTCGCGGCCGCCAACGCGCTCCTGGGCGTGGGTGCCGAGAACCGCAAGCTCGTGCGCCAGCTCGGCTTCGACGAGGTGAGCATCGGGCGCACCGGCGTCAGCGCGCTCGGCATGCCCCAGAGCTCGATCGCGGGCCGCACCGGCTCTACCGTCGGCAGCGAGACGCTCACCGTCGGCAAGCGGCTCACGAAGGACCTCTACGTCTCGTACCAGCAGGGGCTCGCGGACGCGCAGTCGTCCGTGCGCTTCGCCTACCAGGTGACGCGCCGGCTGCAGCTGCTGCTGACCGCGGGCGACAAACCCGGTATCGACGCGGTCTATCGCTTCACCTTCGGCCGCGAGACCCGGACGCGAGGCTTAGGGGACAGACCCCTTGTTCCCGCAGAATAAGGGGTCTGTCCCCTAAGCCCCGACATGGAAATTCGCGACGGATTCCTCGGAACGGTCGGCAATACCCCGCTCATCCGCTTGAAGTGGCTGAGCGAGGAGACGGGATGCGAGATCCTCGGCAAGGCCGAGTTCCTGAATCCCGGCGGCTCGGTGAAGGACCGTGCGGCGCTGTGGATCGTGCGCGACGCCGAGCTCCGCGGCACGCTGAAGCCCGGCGGCACGGTGGTCGAGGGCACCGCCGGCAACACGGGCATCGGGCTCGCGCACATCTGCGCCGCGCGCGGCTACCGCTGCGTGATCGTCATTCCCGACAACCAGTCGCAGGAGAAGATGGACCTGCTCGAGGTCCTCGGCGCGGAGGTGCGGCCGGTGCCGCCGAAGCCCTACGTCGATCCCGACAACTACCAGAAGATCGCGGGCCGCCTGGCCGCGGAGCTTCCGAACGCGATCTGGGCGCAGCAGTTCGACAACGTCGTCAATCGGCAGGCCCATTACGAATCGACCGGCCCGGAGATCTGGAGGGACACGGGCGGCAAGGTCGACGCGTTCGTGAGTGCGGTGGGCACCGGCGGGACGCTCGCAGGGACCGCGCGCTACCTGAAGGAGATGAATCCGCGCGTGCGCATCGTGCTGGCGGATCCCTCGGGCAGCGCGCTGCACAGCTGGGTGAAGACCGGCGAACTCAAGGCCGAGGGCAGCTCCATCACCGAGGGCATCGGCACGACGCGCATCACGGCGAACCTCGAGGGAACGCCCGTGGACGATGCGGTGCACGTGGACGACCAGGCGGCGGTGTCGATGGTGTACCGGCTGCTGCGCGAGGAAGGCCTCTACCTGGGCGGCTCGACCGGCATCAACGTCGCGGCGGCGGTGCGCGTCGCGAAGGACCTCGGTCCGGGCCACACCATCGTCACCCTGCTCTGCGACCGCGGTTCGCTCTACTTCCAGCGCCTTTTCAACCCGCAGTGGCTCGCGACGAAGGGCCTGAAGGCCGAATGAAGGGGTGAGAGTCGTTCACTGGAATCGGCCATGGCCCGGCCGATCGATTCCAAGGAACGACTCTGACCCCCTCATTCAGCCGCAGAACCCGGTCCACCCGCAGGCGCTGCAGAAGTCGCAGCCGTCCTTGCGGATGACGGTGTAGTTGCCGCACTCGCGGCATAGCGCGCCCTTCATCACCTCGGTCTCCTCGCCGGAGCGCCGCGCCTCGAGGATGCCCATCGCGCGGATCGGGAAGCCGCGCTCGTCGAGGATGCCGAGCATCGCGTAGCGGTGGATCACGAGGCGCGCGAGGTAGGCGACGGTCGAGGGCCAGTTCTGCTGGCGGCGCTCGCCGGGCACGAAGGCCATGAAGTCGCCGAGCGGCTCGGAGTAGTCGAGGAGCTTGCGCAGTTTCATCCCGATCCACGCCGGGTCGACCACGCGCATGTCGAGGGACAGGATGCGCGTGAGCCCGTCCAGGGCCCGAGGATAGTGCCCCGAGAGCCACATCGAGTAGGGCCGCGTGGTGCCGTCGGGGAGTTGCGTCTCCTTGAGGCCCAGCACGAACTCGTCGCCCGACGCGGGGTTGGCGATGTCCACGGTCCACGACAG
>JBKJYC010000548.1:0-7653 GCA_046715885.1 Usitatibacter sp. | reverse complement strand
AACATGCGCTTCGTGAAGCCGCTGGACGATGCGCTGGTCGCCCGCCTGGCCGGCGCGCACGAGCTCCTCGTCACCGTGGAGGAGGGCGTGGTCAACGGCGGGGCGGGTTCGGCCGTTCTGGAGTCGTTGCACGCGCGGGGGTTCGCGGCGCCGGTGTTGCAGCTGGGCCTACCGGATGCGTTCGTCGAGCATGGCGACACCCAGCAATTGCTGGCCGACTGCGGCCTGGACCGCGATGGCCTCCTGCGCTCGATCCGCGAGCGCCTTGCGCGAGACTCGGGGCGCCGCCCCGGAATGGCTGCATGACATGAGAATGACCGCCCGCGTCCTCGGAATCCTCGCCGTCGCGTTTGCCCTCGAAGCCGCCGCGCAGAAGGCGTGCAGCAAGGCCGACGAAGCCAACGCCGCCAAGGCCATCGACCGCATCACCTCCTGGGCCACGCTGAACGGCACGTGGAAGGCCTGGCGCCATTGCGACACGGGCGCGGTGGGCGAGCAGTTCACCGAAGCGGTGCTGCGCCTCGTGATCGATTGGAAGGGCGTGAGCCAGCTCGCCGATGCCATGAAGGACCCGGAGTACAACACCTTCGTCATCCGGCACCTGAAGAGCCCCGAGGCGCAGTCCGACGCCCCCGACGTCTATTCGCGCGCCAGGGCCAACTGCCCGAAGGGCCTCGAGGCGTTCTGCAAGGACCTGGCCGCCGCCGTGCACGAGCCGCCGCCGCCGCCGGCACCCTCGCCGGTGGCGATGCCTCCGATCAGGACGCCGCAGCCGGGCGTCCCCCCGGCCACGCCGCCTGCACAGCCCGAGAAGAAATAGGGACCCATGAAGCTGAAGGACAAGGTCGCGCTCATCACCGGGGCCGCGCAAGGCATCGGGCTCGCCTGTGCCGGGGCGTTCGCACGCGAGGGCGCGTCTGTGATGCTCGCGGACCGCGACGAGAAGGCCGGGCGCGAGGCCGCCGCGAAGCTGCGCGAGGCCGGGCACGCGGCTTCCTTCGTCGCCTGCGACGTTTCGAGGGGCGATGAGGTCCGCGCCGCGGTCGCCGCCACGGTGGGCGAGTTGGGCCGCCTGGATCTCCTGGTGGCCAACGCCGGCATCGTGCACGCGTGCGAGTTCCTCGACCTGAAGGAAGAGGACTTCGAGCGCGTCCTGGACGTGAACCTGAAAGGCGTCTTCCTCGCCGGGCAGGCGGCCGCGCGCCAGATGGTGAAGCAGGGCGCAGGCGGGGCGATCGTGAATATGTCGAGCGTCAACGCGATCCTGGCGATCCCGAACCAGGTGCCGTATGTGGTCTCCAAGGGTGCGGTCAATCAGCTCACCAAGGTGATGGCCCTGGCGCTGGCGCCGCACGGCATCCGCGTGAACGGCATCGGCCCGGGCACCATCCTCACCGAACTTGCGAAGACCGCGGTCCTCGGCAACCGCGAGGCGGAACGAAAGATCCTCTCGCGCACTCCCATGGGACGCATGGGCGAGGCCGCGGAAATCGCTTCGGTGGCCGCATTTCTCGCCTCCGACGAGGCGTCCTACCTGACGGGCCAGACCATCTACCCGGACGGCGGCCGCCTTGCCCTCAACTACACCGTCGCGGTCCCGGACTGAATTCCGCGGTTCCGGTAAAATCCGCGGCCTCGCAACCAAGGAAACCAAGTCATGAAACGCATCGCACTGAGCACCCTGCTGGCCCTGGCCTCCACCCTCGCCGCCGCGCAGGCCAACATCGCGCCCATGGACTGCGGGGCAACCCCGGAATACCCCGGTCGCTTGGGTTCCGATACCCAGAAACGCACCTTCGACAAGGCCTACAAGGCCTACGACAAGTGCGTGCGCGACTATGTCGAGCAGCGCAAGGTCGCCATCAAGGCGAACGAGGAAGCCGCGCAGAAGGCCATCGACAACTTCAACACGCTGGTCACGAAGATGAAGTCTGACAGCGGCGAGGCCGTCGAGGCGAGCAAGGCCACCGGCGCGGCGTCGTCCGCACCCAAGAAGCAGTACTGACCCCGATTTTCGTTCAGTCGGGGATGGTGAGCACGTTGCTGGTGAAGGTGATGGCGTCGGCCGCCGCCGGCGTGGCCGCGATACCTGGCACGTTGGCGGCCGTGATGGCGGGTGCGGCGCCGGGCGTGCCGCCACGCGGCGTGGTGCGCACCACCTGCGACGCCGGGATGGGCGTGCTGTTGCGCAGGTTGTTGTACACGATGTCCATCGCCTGGTTGAAGTAGCGGTGCAGCGGGACCAGGCGCGTGTCGTAGCCTGCAAACGGCAGGAAGGCGTCGAAGTGTTGTGCGTTGGTGACCTCGTAGTAGGAGAGGCGGCTGTTGGCATCGGTGAGCTTGTTCAGCGCGAAGTACGGACGCGACGTATGGTTCACCGGGACCAGCGTGTCGGCGCGGCCGTGCACGATCACCGCGGGCTTGCCGCGAAGGTCGCCGGTGCGCTTCACCTGGTCGATGCCCGCGCGCGTGGCCACGGCGTTGGCCGCCGCTCCGGTGAAGAGCGTGCGCAGGCACACCGCGCCGTCGATGTTGAAGTCCGCGAGCATCGTCGAGGGCGAGATCGAGATCGCATCCAGCGCCGCGCCGCCGACCGAGTTGTTGTTGAGGATGTTGATGCCGCTGGTGGGCGGCACGCCGTTGCCGGTGCCGAAGAGCTGCGCCGCCGCCGCCGCGGGGATCACCGCGGGAATGCCCGCCGTGGGTGCGCCGCCGAAGCTGTAGCCGCAGAGGTTGTCGCGCACGCTCGAGCGCGAGTGCGCATTTGCATACGTGTACGTGACGGAGAGCGTGGCGAACGCGTAGTGCGATGCGTGCAGGAGATTCGACTCCGGCTCCCATCCCGCGGCCTGGAGGCGCGCGAGCGCATCGTTCGAGCGTTCCTGCTGCGTGGCGCCGGTCACCAGTCCCTGGGCGGCGAGTGCCGCGCAGCGGTTCGTGGCCGTGGCCAGGGCCACCGCGGTCTGCAGCGGCGATCCGGCGGCCGCCGTCGCGTATGCGGCGCACGGCTGCAGCAGGTTCGCGAGGCTGAAGTAGTCGTAGAGGACCCGGCTGTTCGAGGCGACCGTCGTCGTGCCGCGGCGGATGGTCACGCCCGCGGGCGCGTTCATCTGGACCTGCGGTTCCGCGACCGCGAGCCCGTCGATCCACCCGTCGGCGTCCTGCTCGACCGCGGCGATGGCGGCGCCGCCGCCGTTGGAGACGCTGGAGGCGATCACCAGCGTGTTGTTGCGCGTGATGGTGGCTTCGCGCACGCCATTGTTGAGCGGGCCGAACTTCTCGTTCAGCACGTAGAACGCGAAGCGCACGGCCTGAATCGTGTTGTTGCCCCATTCGCGCTCGGGGTTCTGCTGCGAATGCGCGTGCTTGAACGCCCAGCGATTCGGGAAAGCCGTGTTGAAGGCCGCGCGCTCGGCATCGGTGCCCGGCGTCGTGAAGATCGATTGGGTGCCCAGCGGCGGCGCGCTCACCCGAATGCCCTGGATTCCGTACGCGGCATTGGCCGCGAGGTCGTGGCCGCCGTTGCCGGTTCCCTTGTCGGTGTAAGCCACGGCGCAGCCGCGCTTCAGGCCCCACTCGCCGGCCGTGCCGATGGCACCGTAGACGCCGCGCGATCCGCTCGAGCTCGCGGTGACGATGCAGGCGTTCTGCTGGCTGAAGGTGCTGGGGATCTGCACCATCATCGTGACGTTCAGGCGGCCGGTTCCGTCATCCGCGTAGGCGATGTACTCGTCACCCGCGACGCGGCCCTCGCCGGCGGTCACGGCGCCCGCTGCGTCCACGTTGGGGCCGTAAAGCACGCCGAAACCACCGTTCGTGGTGATGTCCATCAGAGCGCGGTAGTTGTTGTAGATGGCCTGGCGGCGCAGCTCTGCGACAGTGGGATTCACCGGATCGGCGTGAGCAGGCAGCGCGACCTGCAGGCCGCTCTTGCCGAGGCCGCCGGTGAGCAGGTCGTTGGTGATGCCGTCGTAGGTGTTCACGATGATGGTGCCCTTCACGAAGTCCGGGAGGACGTTCGCTTCGGGGCGGCTGTTGTCCGCGTCGCTGTTGCTGCACGCCGCGAGAGCGGCGGCGGCCAGGACAAGGAGGGCGCGCGGGAAATGGGGCGACATGGGTTTCCTCTCGACGGGATGGATCGTTGTAGTGGGCGAAGCCGGGGTGCAAACGGGAACTGGCCGCAAGGCGCATGCCAAGCAGCAGGGCGGAGGGTTGTCAGTGCCGGCGGTCGCCCCGGCCCGGCGTGAGCGCGGAGAGCTTCTGGTAGAGCGTGGCGCGGGAGATGCCCAGGAGCTCGGCGGCAAGGATCTTCTTTCCCTCGGCCGCGGCGAGGGCCGATCGGATGGCGTGGCGCTCCGCGTCCGCAACCACGTCGGCAAGCTTGAGCGTGGGCCGGTCGCCGGCCCGCGCCGTCGGGGTGAATCGCGGGAGCACCAGGCTGAACTCTTCGGCGGAAAGGCGCGGGTGGTCCGAATTCAGGGTCACCTGTTCCAGCACGTTGCGAAGCTCGCGGATGTTGCCGGGCCATGCATAGGCCGAGAGCACGGCCAGCGCGGTGGGCGTGAGCTCGCGCGGCGGGCGGCCGCTCACCCGAGCGATGTCCTCGGCGATGTGGTCGCACAGGAGCTCCAGGTCGGCGATGCGCTCGCGCAGCGGCGGCAACTCGATCGGCAGCACCGAGAGGCTGTAGTAGAGGTCGGATCGGAAGCGCCCCATCGAGACCATCTGGCGCAGGTCCACGCTCGAGGCGGCGATCACGCGCACATCGACTTTCGTGACGCGGTTCGATCCCAGCGGCTCGACTTCCTTTTCCTGGAGCACGCGCAGCAACTTCGCCTGCACGGCCATGGGCATGTCGCCCACTTCGTCGAGGAACAGCGTTCCGCCATTGGCGAGGGTGAACTTGCCGTCGCGGCCGCGGCGGTCGGCGCCCGTGTAGGCGGACGGCGAGGTGCCGAAGAACTCCGCTTCCAGCAGCGTGTCGGGAATGGCGGCTACGTTCACCCCGATGAAAGGACCGTGGGCCCGCGGGCTCGCGGCATGGATCGCCTGCGCGAGCACTTCCTTGCCGGTGCCGGTCTCGCCGAGCAGCAGCACCGTGGTCTCGGCCTGCGCGGCGCGGCGCGCCTGGCGCTTCACTTCCATGGCCGCGGGCGAGCTGCCGAGGAAATTGGAGAACGTGTACTTCACGCGCCGCTCCTCGGCGAGCGTCTTCTGCGTGTCGGCGAGCTCGGTCTCCAGCCGCTGGAACTTCGAAACCAGAGGCTGCAGCCGTTTCAAGTGATCGAAGAGCATGAAGCCCGCTCCGCCGATGACGCGGCCGCGCTCGTCCTTGACCGGCACGCGCATCACCACGAAGGAATCGGGGCCGAACTGCATGATGTCGAGCATGATCGGCTCGCCGGTGCGCACGATCTCGCGCATCAGGCTGTTGGGAATCACGTCCTCGATGACCTTCCCGACCGCGTCCCGCGGAGACTTGAGCCCGAGGCGGGCGGCGTACTTGTCGCTGATCCACACGATCTTCGCGTCGCGATCGACGATGATCGCGCCTTCGCACATGCCGTCGAGCCCCTCGAAGAGCGATTTCTTCGCGATGCGGCGGATCGCATCGGGATCCTTCATCCGTGCCATGGGGCTTCCTCCTCCGGTGGACTCCGGGCGTCTGGCGCGCCCTGGAAAGTTAGGGGACAGACCCCTAAGGAGACATCCCCTTAGGGGTCTGTCCCCTAACGGATTCATTTGACCACGCTGCGGTCCTGCCCGAAAAGAATTTTGCGTTCCTTCTCGTCCATGGCCACGCGCGGGGTGCTGTTCACTTCCTTCGCCTTCGCGTATGCGCGCTGCGTCGCCGGCCTCGCCCGGATCGCCGCGTGCCAGCGCTTCAGGTTCGGGAATGCGTCGATCTCCTGCCCCTGCCGTTCGGGAAGGATCCACGGGTAGGCCGCCATGTCCGCGATGGAATAGGCCTTGCCGAGGATGAATTCGCGGCCCTTGAGGCGCTTGTCGAGCACGCCGTAGAGCCGGCTCGTCTCCTTCACGTAGCGGTCGATCGCGTACGGGATCTTCTCGGGCGCGTAGACGGCGAAGTGGTGGTTCTGGCCAAGCATGGGGCCCTGGCCGCCCATCTGCCACATCAGCCACTCGAGGGCTTCGACCTGGCCGCGCAGGTCCTTGGGGATGAATTGCCCGGTCTTGCCCGCGAGGTACAGGAGGATGGCGCCGGACTCGAACACGCTGATCGGCTTGCCGCCATCGGCCGGCGCGCGATCCACGATCGCCGGGATCTTGTTGTTGGGCGAGACCTTCAGGAACTCGGCTTCGAACTGGTCGCCCTTGCCGATATTCACGGCGAGGACGCGGTACTCGAGGCCCGCTTCCTCCAGGTACATCGTGATCTTGTGGCCGTTGGGAGTCGTCCAGTAGTAGACGTCGATCATCGTTTTTCTCCTCGGGCGGCCATTATGAGGTAAATGAGGGGACAGACCCCTTGGCCCGAAGCTAAGGGGTCTGTCCCGGGGTCTGTCCCCTTATTTCCCCAGGGGTCCGACGTCGCAGCGCTTGTATTGGTCGGGCCAGGGCAATGACACGCCCAACGCCTTGGCCGCATGGCGCGGCCAGTAGGGATCGCGCAGCAACGCACGCGCGAGGACGACGGCATCGGCTTGCCCGGTGTGCAGGATGTGCTCGGCCTGTACCGCGTCGTTGATCAGCCCCACCGCGCCGGTTGGCATGCCCGCGTCGCGCCGCACCGCGTGCGCGAATGGCACCTGGTAGCCAGGGCCGAGGTCGAGCTTCTGGTCCGCGGCGTTCCCGCCGCTCGAGCAGGTGATGAAGTCCACGCCGGCCTTCTTCAGGGCCTTCGAGAATTCGATGGACTGCGCGAGATCCCATCCGCCTTCCTTCCAGTCGGTGGCGGAAATGCGGATGAAGACCGGCTTGTCTTCCGGCCATGCGTCGCGCACCGCCCGCGTGGCGGCGAGCGGGAAGCGCATGCGGTTCTCGAGCGACCCGCCGTAGCGGTCGGTGCGCAGGTTCGACAGCGGCGAGAGGAACTCGTGGATCAGATAGCCGTGCGCCGCGTGGACCTCGACAACCTCGAATCCCGCGTCGAGCGCGAATGCGGCCGAGAGCCGGAACGCCTCGATCGCCTGCTCGATCTCTCCTTCGCTCATCGCGTGTGGAGGCGCGTATTCACCGAACGCGACCGCGCTGGGCCCGGAGGTGATCCATCCACCCTGCGTGGGCGAGAGCGACTTGCCGCCCAGCCACGGCTTGTTGCACGAGGCCTTGCGTCCCGCGTGCGCGATCTGCATGCCGGGCACGGCGCCGTGCATGCGGATGAAGTTCACCGCGGGCTTCCACGCCTCGGCATGCGCCGCCGACCAGATGCCCGCATCCCAGGGCGTGATGCGTCCCTCCGGCGAGACGGCGCTCGCCTCGGTGAACACGAGCGCGGCGCCGCCGATGGCGCGGCTGCCCAGGTGGACGAAATGCCAGTCGTTCGGCATCCCGTTCTCCGATGAGTACTGGCACATCGGGGAGACGAAGACGCGGTTGGTAAGCTCGAGGGCGCGCAGGCGCAAGGGGGAAAAGAGTCGCGACATGTGGATATTCTCGGAAGGGATCCGAATTCTAGCGGGTGGCTTGCGA
>JBKJYC010000547.1:0-2601 GCA_046715885.1 Usitatibacter sp. | reverse complement strand
GGGAGAGCAGCGAGACGTTGGTCTGGCGCGCCCGGCTGTCCACCTTGTTCACGACCAGGCGCTGGAGCGCGGCGTCGTAGGCGCGCTGGGCGCTCTCGACGTCGCGCTGCACCACGGAGAGGTCGCTGCGGGAAAGGCGGCTGCGCAGGACGCGCTCACGCTGTGCGTCCAGGGCGGCCTGCAGCTTCTGCACGCGATCGCGGTTCGAGGCCGCCGAGCCCGAGCGGCCGCGGACCGCGCGGCCGGTTTCCTGGGACAGGCGGTCCCTGAGCGCCGCGATTTCCGCGACCTGGCTCTGGTATTGCGGGTGGCGCGGGCCGATGCGCGTGGAGATCTCGCGCAGCTTGGCTTCGGCCTTGGCGACTTCGGTCTTCAGGTTCGCGATCTCCGGGTTGGAGACCATCTCGGGATTGGGCGAGCCGTCGAGGCCCTGGTTCTGCGCCAGGCGCAGCTGGCGCGAAAGCTCGCCGAAGCGGGCACTCTCCTCGTCCACGCCCTCGACCAGCATCACGCCCTTCTCGTTCTGGGCGGCGGCGAGGCGCTCCTGGGCCTTCTCGAGGTTGGTGCGCAGCTCCTTCACCTGCTCGTCGAACCACACCGCCGCTTCCTTCATGGGCTGGATGCGCAGGTCGAGGGCGGTGGTCATGTACTGGTTGGCGAAGGCGTTGGCGCCGTCGGCGGCGAGCTGGCGGTCGTTCGCCGAGAAGACGAGGTGCACGACGCTGCTCTGCGAAGTGTCGACGGTGAGGCGATCGCGCAGGTAGCGCACCGCCCACTGGTCGAAGCTCATCAGCCCTTCGGTGTCGTCCCGGTGCTTCTTCTGCATCTCGGGCCGGTCCTTCAGGCGCAGCTCCGCGACGACCCGCTCGGCCACCTTGTTGCTGGTGATGATGTCCACCTGCGTCTGCATGTAGCCCTGCTGGCCGCGCATCGAGCCGCCGTTCGCGGTGAGCGACTGCTCGTCGCGCGCGTCGACCAGCACGGATGCGGTGGCCACGTAGGTCTTCTTCATGATCATCGTCGCGCCGAGTGCCGCGAGGAGGGCCACGCCGAGCGCCAGGGCGAAGACGCCGAGACGCGCGCGCAGCGCGAGGAGGAATTGTTGGATGCTCACGAGCGTCCTTTAGAAGAGGCTTTCCTGCACGTAGATCACGTCGTTCGGGCGGATCGGGTCGCCGATCTTCACGTTGATCTTCTCGACGCGGCCGTCCTCGAGGCGGCGCTGGATCTGCATGCCGCGCGTGGTGCCCTTGGGGGTGAGCCCGCCGCCCAGCGAGATGGCGTGCATCACCAGCATGTTGGGCTCGAGGCGGTAGGCGCCGGACTTCTGCACCTCACCGCTGATGAAGAACTGCGGCGCGCGGTCGACGTAGATGGTGTCGCCGGCCTGGATCTCGACGGCGGCGGGCAGCGCCACGCTGCGGCGCTCGCCCTGGTTGCTCGAGACGATGGTCACGGTTTCCGCGCCGGTCGGCAGCACGCCGCCGGCCAGCGCCAGCGCGTCGATGAGCGTGGGCCGCGCCTCATCCAGCGGATACTTGCCCGGCTTGGCGACCTGGCCCAGCACGGAGATCTGGCGGCTGCGGTTCTGCATCACCGTCACGGTCACCTGCGGATCGATGATCACCTTCTCACGCTTCAGCTTGTCGGCGATGCGCGAGCCCGCCTGCGTGGCGGTGGTGCCGGTGAGCTCGACCTCACCCACCACCGGGAAGTTGATGGCGCCGCGCTCGTTCAGGCGCGCCTCGGTCGTGAAGTCGGGATGCTGGAAGACGGTCACGCGGACCGTATCGCCGGGCCCGAGGGATTCGGGGGCGGCGGAGACGCCCGGCGAGAGCGACAGGCCGGCCAGGACGAACAGCGCGAGGACTACGATTTTCTTGGCATTCATGGTCATCACTCCAGGGGCGCGCCCATCCGGCGCTGCGCGATCCAACCGGCGATCGCGAGGCCGGCGAGCACCATCATCCAATCGGAACGCTTGGGATCAGGCGTCTTGGTGTCGGCGGACAGGGAGCCGATGGAGCGGCCGCCCGCCGAGTCGGAGCGAACGGGCGCCGACACAGGGTCGGCGCGGCGTTCGACGACGGGGGTGAGGCGGGCCTGCGTCACGTCGGCGCCGGACATCGTGGCGCCGCTCAAGAGGGCGATCGCCAGCGGGATTTTCAGCGCATCAAGGGGCTTCATTGGATCACTCCGGTGGGCAATTTCATCTCAGCCCAAGATACGGAGTGACCGTTACGCCCACCCCCAGTTGGGCATGGGCCGGAAGAACTACGGCGGCTCTGGCGCTCCGCGGGAACTGTGCATCCCGGGAACAGAGGGTAGGTCGCGTTTGTTTTTCGTGGGCGGCTTCCGACGTCGCTCTGCGGGAAAGGCCACTCCAGAAGGATCTGGGGATGCGATCTAACCAGAACCTTTCCGGAAGCCGCCCCCGAAAAAAAACACGACGCTACCCTCTATTCCCGAGCCTCGAAGCTTGAGGCGTTGAAACCCCATCGACCTGCTCCGAATCTCGACTACTGCGGTCGCGCTACGGAGAGCGGCTACCGCAGGGGGAATAGGGGGTGGGTAGCATTTCTTTTCTGGGGTGGCTTCCGA
>JBKJYC010000546.1:0-2927 GCA_046715885.1 Usitatibacter sp. | reverse complement strand
TGGTGAAGGAGCGCGGGATGCCCTCGGCGAGGTTGCGGCCCTTGACTTCCATCTCGCGCACTTCGCTGCCGGGGAACGCGGAGCCGATCTGCTTCTTGATGGTCTCGGCGGTCGACTCCCCGATCAGCATGCCGTAGTTGCGGCGGATGTAGTTGATGATCGCCTCGTCGAACTTGTCGCCGCCGACGCGCACCGAGGCCGAGTACACGATGCCGCCCAGCGAGATCACGCCCACCTCGGTGGTGCCGCCGCCGATGTCGACCACCATCGAGCCCGTGGCTTCGGCGATCGGGAGGTCGGCTCCGATGGCCGCGGCCATCGGCTCCTCGATCAGGAACACCTGCGAGGCGTTGGCGCCCAGCGCGCTTTCGCGAATGGCGCGGCGCTCTACCTGCGTGGAGCCGTAGGGCACGCAGATCACGATGCGCGGGCTCGGGCGGAACCACTGGTTGTCGTGGATCTTCCGGATGAAGTACTTGAGCATCTGCTCGGTGATGGTGAAGTCCGCGATCACGCCGTCCTTCATGGGGCGGATGGCCGTGATGTTGCCCGGCGTGCGCCCGAGCATCTGCTTGGCCGCCAGGCCGACCGCCTGGATGGTTTTCTTGCCGTTGGGGCCGCCCTCCTGGCGGATCGCGACCACGGACGGCTCGTCGAGGACGATGCCCTTGCCGCGGACGTAGATCAGGGTGTTGGCGGTACCGAGGTCGATCGCGAGATCGGTGGAAATGTACTTGGTCAGGAAGGAGAACATCTTGATCCGTAACGGTATTCGGGGCGCTGCTGTTCCCCGGGGATGTGGGGCCTCTATAATAACCCGGAAATGCCTTGAAAATTTAGGCTCTTAGGCGGCTTTTCGCATGCTTTCCCTCCACGACGTCCAGCGCATCGCCCACCTTGCCCGGCTCGAGCTTTCCGGGGAGGAGGCGGCTGCGATGCAGCAACAGATGAACGACATCCTTTCGATGGTCGACCAGATGGCGGCGGTCGACACCCAGGGCGTGGAGCCGATGGCGCACCCGCAGGAAGTCACGCAGCGGCTGCGCGAGGACGAGGTGACCGAGACCGACCAGCGCGAGCTCTTCCAGTCGATCGCCCCGCAAGTCGAGGACGGCCTCTACCTCGTTCCCAAAGTGATCGAATGAGGCGCGAGGCATGAGGCGCGGGCGGAACTGATGCATCGGAAATCCGTCGCGGAGTTGTCGGCGTTGCTCGCCGCACGCAAGGTCTCGAGCGTCGAGCTGGCCACGCTCTTCCTCGACCGCATCGAGCGCGCGAACGGCGTGCTGAACGCGTTCATCACCGTGGATCGGGAGAAGAGCCTCGAGCAGGCGCGCGTGGCGGACCGGCGCCTCGCCTCCGGCAACGCGGTCCCGCTCACCGGCATGCCGATCGCGCACAAGGACCTGTTCTGCGTCCGCGGGTGGCGCACGACCTGCGCCTCGAAGATCCTCGAGAATTTCATCTCGCCCTATGACGCCCACGTGATCGAACAGTTCGACCGTGCCGGCGCGGTGATCCTGGGCAAGACGAACATGGACGAGTTCGCCATGGGCTCGTCGAACGAGAACTCCTATTTCGGTCCCGTGCGCAACCCGTGGGACACCGCGGCGGTGCCCGGCGGCAGCTCCGGCGGTTCCGCGGCCGCGGTCGCGGCGAGGATCGCGCCCGCGGCCACCGGCACGGATACCGGCGGATCGATCCGCCAGCCGGCCTCTTTCACCGGCGTGAGCGGCCTTCGCCCCACTTATGGGCGCGTCTCGCGTTACGGGATGGTCGCCTTCGCCTCGTCCCTCGACCAGGGCGGGGCGCTGGCCAAGACCGCCGAGGACCTCGCGCTCATGCTGGACGTCATGGCGTCCCATGACCCGCGCGACTCGACTTGCCTCGACCGACCCAGGGACGACTATGTGGGCGGCCTCTCCAAAGGCGTGAAGGGCCTTCGCATCGGCCTGCCGCGCGAGTACTTTCCGCGGACCCTGGCTGCCGACGTGGCCGACCCGATCGTCGCCGCCATCGAGGGCTTCAAGGAACGTGGCGCCACCCTCGTGGATGTGACGCTGCCCAACCAGCACCTGTGCGTTCCGGTGTACTACGTCCTCGCGCCCGCCGAGGCCTCCTCGAACCTCTCGCGATTCGACGGCGTGCGCTACGGATATCGCGCGCCCGAGTACACGGACCTGCTCGACATGTACAGGAAGACGCGCGGCCAGGGCTTCGGCGCCGAGGCGAAGCGCCGCATCATGATCGGCACCTACGTGCTCTCGCACGGCTACTACGACGCCTACTACCTGCAGGCGCAGAAAATCCGGCGGCTGATCGCCCGCGACTTCACCGAGGCCTTCAGGCAGTGCGACGTGATCATGGGTCCCGCGGCTCCGACGGTGGCCTTCGACCTGGGCGCGAAGGCGACCGACCCGGTGCAGATGTACCTCGACGATCTCTACACCATCCCGATCAACCTCGCGGGGCTGCCGGGGATGTCGATTCCCTGCGGCTTCGGCGACAAGGGTCGTCCGGTCGGGCTGCAGATCGTCGGGAACTACTTCGACGAGGCGCGGATGCTCGCCGTGGCGCATGCGTACCAGCGGGTGACCGATTGGCATTTCCGGGAGCCTCCCGCCCTTGGAGACGCCGATCCCCGCCGAGAGGGCGCCGATGGCCGCCGATAAGCAGACGGCGTGGGAGGTCGTGATCGGCCTGGAGACGCACGCGCAGCTGACGACCGCGTCGAAGATCTTCTCGGGCGCGTCCACCGCGTTCGGCGCGCCGCCCAATACGCACGCCTCCGCGATCGACATCGCGTTGCCCGGCACGCTTCCGGTGCTGAACAAGGGCGCGGTCGAGGGCGCGATCCGCTTCGGCCTCGCGGTGGGCGGGAAGATCGCGGCGCAGAGCGTCTTCGCCCGCAAGAATTATTTCTACCC
>JBKJYC010000545.1:0-9819 GCA_046715885.1 Usitatibacter sp. | reverse complement strand
TTTCCTCGCGGCGGGCAGGCGAACGTCGGGCGCGGCGTCGTCGGCCATGAGGTTCTCCCGGCCGGCGCCGATGTTGACGATCTCGCCGGTCGGCAACGGATGCTCGCGCAACAGGGTGAGCGCTTCGATCAGGTCATCGACATACAGCAGGTCTCTTCCCTGGTTGCCGGAGGACATCGGGAAATCGACCGCCCTGAGGCAATGATCGATCAGGGCCGGGATGAAGAACCGCGTCGATTGGCCCGGGCCGTAGATCAGCGCGGGTCGCACGATGATGGCGCGATAGGCCAGATAGGGCGCCATCATCTGCAGGTAGTGGGTGACCGCGACCTGGCTGGCCGAATAGGGCGAAACGGGCTGCTCACGCTGGTCCTCGGTGTAGGGGACGGGACCACGGCCGTACTCCTCGAGGCCGCCGAGGCGAATGAGGAGCTTCAATTCGCGGCAGTTGGCCTGGGCGGCGACGAAAAGGTTGAGCGACGCGCCGACGTTGCGCTCGACGCTGCGGGTTACGCCGGCGAGAGCGGGATCGACGTGCCGCACGCTGGTGTCGCCGGCGAGGTGGTAAACCACCTCGGGTTGCACCGTTTCCAGCACGTCGCCCAGGCGCTCGGCATCGACGAGGTCGCAGGCCCAGAGACGGGCCCGTGAAGCCGGATCCTGAATCCGTTCCAGGTCGCCGCCCGGGCGGTGCAGCACGTGCACCTCGTTTCCTTCGAGCACGAGACGGCGGACGAGGTGCGAGCCGATGAAGCCCGCACCTCCGGTCACCAGGATTCGCGCAGCGGCCATGGAGGCTCGGCGGCCGACTCGGCGCGGCCCGCGCTACTCGACGATCGCGGGTTTCGGGATCGGCAGGATGAACTTCCCGCCGCGCTTCCGGTACTCGCCCTGCTGCTCGATGATCTCATCGGCGAAGTTCCAGGCCAGTACCAGCAGGTAGTCCGGTGGCGCCTCCAGGATGCGGGACGGCGCAACGACCGGGATGTGCATCCCGGGTGAAAACAACCCGTGCTTGAGCTCGTTGCGGTCGGCCAGATACGGAAGCGTCTCGGTTCCGATCCCGTAGTAGTTGAGCAGCGTGTTGCCTTTTGCGGGCGCACCGTATCCGGCAACGGTCTTGCCCTTGGCGCGAAGGTCGGCGAGCAATTCCAGGAGGTCGGCGCGGATACCCTTCACACGCTCTGAAAACGCGGTGTAGGTCTCTTTCGAGAAGAGGCGCGCCGTCTTCTCGCGCTCCAGCCACTCGGCGACGATCGGGGCCACCGGGTGCGGCCCGCCGCGGCGCTGCGCGTAGACGCGCATCGACCCGCCATGGATCGGCAGGGGATCGATGTCGAAGACCTCCATGTCGAAGAACCGGTACAGGTCGACCAGGGACCGCACCGTGAATTCCGACACGTGCTCGTGATAGATCGTGTCGAACTCGTTCTTCTCGACCAGATCGAGTGCGTGCGGGACCTCGACGACGAATGCGCCGGTGCGCGCCATGATCAGGTCGATGCCGCCCATGAAGTCGTGCAGGTCGCCGATGTGGTTGAGCGTATTGGTGGTCACGATGACGGCCGCGCCGGGATACTTCCCCGCCACCATCCGCCCGGTCTCGGTCCCGAAATACTCCCCGACGATGTCGATGCCCTTTTCTGAAACCAGCTTCGTCAGGTTGTCGGCCGGATCGATTCCGAGGACCCGTGCCCCCTTCTCCTTGCAGAAACCGAGGAACAGGCCGTTGTTGCAGCCGATATCGACGATCAGGTCGTCGGGAGACGTTGCCAGGCGGCGCACCATCCTCTCGGCGAAACTCTCGAAATGGGAAAACATCGTCGTCGCGCCGCTGGGCACGTAGACGTAGTTGCGAAAGAACCCCGCCGGAACATTGTCCGGCACCTGGATCAGCCCGCAATCGAGGCACACGTGCGTATTGAGCGGGAACCTCGCCTCCTTCTGGTCCAGCTGGTTGGCGCGCAGGAATCCGTTCGCGGGAGGATGATCGCCCAGCGGCAGGCACATGAACAGGTTGGTGCGCCTGCAAGCCCGGCAGCTATCCATGGTTTCCATCGTTCAGACCCGAGTGAGCATTGTTGGCTTGCGTCGCGTCTTCACGCTCTTGACGAAGAGCTTCAGCGACTCGATGACGTAATCGATCATCTCGTCCGTCAGCCCGGGATAGACGCCCACCCAGAACGAGTTGTTCATGATCAGGTCGGTATTGGTGAGGTCGCCGACAACCCGGTGGCGGATGCCGAGGTAGGCTGGCTGCCGCAGGAGGTTGCCGGCGAACATCAGGCGCGTGGCGATCTTGGCCTGCTCCAGCGCCTGGATCACCTCCTTGCGCTGGAACGGGGCACCGGGGCGCACCGTCAGGAGGAACCCGAACCAGCTCGGATCGCTGTCAGGTGTGGCCTCGGGCAGGACGAACCACTCCTGCATCGGTTCAAGGCCCGCATGCAAGCGCTTCCAGTTGCGTTTGCGCGCTGCGATGAAGGCGGGGAGCTTGCGCAGTTGCGACACCCCGACGGCCGCCTGCATGTCGGTCAGCTTGAGGTTGTAGCCGATGTGCGAATAGATGTATTTGTGGTCGTAATGCGCGGGCAGGTTGCCAAGCTCCCAGTCGAAGCGCTTCTTGCAGGTATTGTCCTTGCCGGGCGCGCACCAGCAGTCGCGTCCCCAGTCGCGGAATGTCTCGACCGCGCGGCGGATCCGCGATCGACGCGTCACCACGCATCCGCCCTCACCCATGGTGATGTGGTGCGCGGGATAGAAGCTGAAGGTGGCGACGTCGCCAAACGTCGAGGTCAGCTCACCGCCGTACGTCGAGCCGAGGGCGTCACAGTTGTCCTCGACCAGCCAGAGCTCGTGCTTGCGGCAGAATTCCACCACCGCCGCCACGTTGAAGGGGTTGCCGAGCGTGTGAGCGAGGACCACGGCGCGCGTCTTCTCGCTCCAGGCCGCCTCCAGCCTCGACACGTCGACGTTGTGCGTTCTCGCCTCGACGTCGATGAAGACCGGGATGCAGCCGTTCTGGATGATCGGATTGACCGTGGTCGGAAACCCCGCCGCCACGGTGATGACCTCGTCGCCCGGCTTGAGGCGCCGCTCGCCCAGCAATTCGGAGGTGAGGGACGATATCGCCAGCAGGTTCGCCGACGAGCCGGAATTGCACAGCATCGCGTGCCGGACGCCGACGAATTTGGAGAACTCCTTCTCGAACTGGTCCGCGAAGCGCCCGGACGTGAGCCAGAAGTCGAGCGAGGAATCGACGAGCGACATCATGTCGGCCGCGTCGAACACCCGGCCCGAAACCGGAACGGGCGACTCGCCAGGAATGAATTTCGCCGGAGCGTGCCGGACTGCGTGATAACCCGCGACCAGGTCGAGGATTTGGCGCCTTTCGTCGTCTTGCTTGGAGTTCACCCTTCGCGCGCCCGCAGGTAGTTGAGATACCACTCGACAGTATACTGAAGGCCTTCTTCGAGGCCGAAGCGCGGCGTCCACCCGAGCAGCTGCTTCGCCTTGGTGGCGTCCAGGTACTGCTCCGCAATCTCGGCCTTCGCCGTGTTTCGAATCAGCGGCGCGATGTCCTCGCGTCCCATCAATTTGCGGATCACGCCGACGATCTCCAGCACCGACACCGGTTTGCCATGGCTGAAATTGAACGCCTGGCCGACAACGGCGGGGTCCTCGAGTCTCTCCGCCAGCCTCATGTAGGCCTCGGCCACGTCTTCCACGTAGATGTAGTCGCGCAGCGGCTTCCCGTCGCTTCGGATCACCGGCGGCTGCGCCCGGGCAAGGCTCATGATGGTTCCCGGCACGATCCGGTTCTGGTTCCAGTCGCCACCGCCGTAGACGTTGCCGAAGCGCGTGACGGCCACCGGCAGCCCGTAGGTGTGGAAATAGGCCTGGCTGATCAGGTCGGCGCAGCTCTTCGAGACGTCGTAGCTGTTTCGCGCGTCCAGGGACGTCGTCTCGGTATAAGGCAGCACTTTCTGCGCGCCATACGCCTTGTCGGTCGAGGCAACCACCACGCGCTTCACGAGCTCCGGGTGGATCCGGCAGGCTTCGAGCAGGTTGTAGGTGCCACGAACGTTGGCCTCGAAAGTTTTCAGCGGATAGCGATGCGCGGCGACCACCTGGGTCTGGGCGCCGAGATGGAACACGGTGTCGACGTCATACAGGTTGATCGCATGCTCCAGGGTGCCGAAGTCCTCGAGGTTGCCGTAGGTGATGGCGACCCGGCCGATGTCGCCGCTGCGCGCGATCTCCGATTGCGGGTTGGTGTCCTTCACCAGCAGCGCCACCTGGGCGCGCGCGGCCAGCAGCTTTTTGACGAGCCAGGAGCCGACGAGCCCGGTGCCGCCCGTGACGAACACGCTCCGTCCGCTCCAGAAGTCCGCTCCGCTCGCCGGGCTCATTTCCAGACCTTCCACGGCGCGCTTCCGCTCGCCCACAGCTCGTTCAGGTAACGCATATCCCGCAGCGTATCCATGCATTGCCAGAAGCCTGGATGCTTGTAGATGGCCAGTTGCCCTTCGGAAGCGAGTCGCTCCAGCGGTTCGCGCTCGAAGCTGGTCTGGTCGGAATCCAGGTAGTCGAACACTCCCGGTTCGAGGATGAAGAAGCCTCCGTTCACCCAGCCTTCGCCGGTCTGCGGTTTTTCGGAGAAAGTCGACACCAGGTCCCCATCGAACTGGAGGCCGCCGAATCGGGCCGGCGGCCTGACCGCGGTCACGGTTGCGAGGCGTCCCATCTTCCGGTGAAACGCGAGTGCGGCGGCGAGGTCGACGTCCGCCACCCCGTCGCCGTAGGTCATCATGAATGTTTCGCCCGCCAACTGCTGCTGCAGGCGCTTCAGCCTTCCCCCGGTCATCGTGTTGAGGCCTGTGTCGACCAGGTGCACGCGCCAGTCTTCCCGCATCGCGTCGTGGACTTCGACCTGCCCATCCTTGAGGTTGATCGTGAGGTCGTTGTTCAGGCGGTAGTAGTTGAGGAAGAAGTACTTGATCAACTCGCCCTTGTATCCCAGCGCGACCACGAACTCGCGAAATCCCTGGCACGCATAGATGTTCATGATGTGCCAGAGGATCGGATGCTCGCCCACTTCAACCAGCGGTTTGGGCTTGAGCGTGCTCTCCTCGGCAAGGCGCGTTCCGAGTCCACCGGCAAGGATGACTGCTTTCATCTGTCGAACGAGTCCTGGTGTCAGAGGGGTTGGTTGCGGGCTACCTTCCGGATCGCTTCGAGGGTCTGGCGGGTCGTGTCCTCCCAGGTGATCGCGCTGCCGCGCTGGCGCGCCAGCTGCTTCAACTCCCCGCGCAGTTTCTGGTCGAGGAGCACCTTGCCCAAAGCATCGGCGAGCGCTTCCACGGTCGGCTCCTCGATCATGTAGGCATGGCCGCGGGCCACATCGCCCAAGCCGCCGCGGTTGGCCGCGATGGTAGCGGTTCCGCAGGCCAGCGCCTCGATCGTGGTCATCGACCAGCCTTCGAACCAGGAGGGATGCACGAAGACGTCGGCCGCATCATAAATGGGTATCAGCTCCTCATGGTGCGTGAACTTGCCGTCCTTCTGGACCACCGCGTCGGTCACACCGTGTTCCGCGCAGATCTGGGCGAGAGGGAGATTGACGTGGTTCGGACCGAGCAGCACCAGTTTGTGCGGAAGCTGCTTCTCGCGTCTTACCTTTGCAAAGGCGGCGATGAGATTGGGAATGTTCCGGCGCTTCGAAAGCTTGCCCACGAACAGCACCACCGGCACATCCTCCCCCACCAATGCGATGCGCGTTCGCCGCGCAAGGTCCGGATCATTGAGGGGGCGGAAAGAGGTGTCGGCCCCTTGCGGCACGACGACGATTTTGCCGACAGGAACCCCATAGCGCTCGACGACGAGATCCGCGGTCGACGCGCACGGAACGATCACCGCATCGGCCGCCTGCGCGCTCCAGCGGTGCAGGTTTCCATAGGTGAGATCGTACCACCGGCCATGCGCGTCCGCCTGAGCCTCGTTGACGCTGTGGGTGGCCACCACACGCTTGCGCGGCAGTCGTGACAGCAGGGGCAGCGTATAGCTCGGACCAAAGAGAACGTCGAGCCCGCGAGCGCGGCGCGCCATCGAGAAGTTCTCCCACAGCACTCCGGTGAGCGCCGGTCCCGGGATCTGGAAATCGATCGCGCGGCCGAGATGGAGGTGCGCGATGGACTCCGGCGCGACGGGCCTCCTGAGGTAGGCATGCACCTCCTCGCCGGCTTCCAGCATCGCGTTCCAGTTCTTGAGCATGTATTCGAGGTACCTGCCGACACCAAGCCGCTGCCCCTCCAATCGCGAGACGTTGATTCCGATTCGCATGAAAGCTATTGGCCAGCTCTAGGACGGGTCATGCCGGGTGCCCAGGACACGGAAGAACGGACAGATGACGAGGAGCGGGCCACGAAGGCCCGGAAGCGTGCACAGGCGGTTGTAGAGGCGTGCGAGCGCCCGCCGATAGGGGGGAAACCGCCGCATCTCCTCGGCGGGTATCTCGGGCAGCAGGATTCGCGGTTCGAACTGCGTGTTACGGCGCACCATGCGGGCCAGCTCCCACGTGCCGAGCAGCCGGGTGAATTCGTACGACTTGCCGCTTCGCCACCGCACGAACGCCGGCTGCCAGCGCCGCGGAAGCCATCCAACGCCCCACACCGACACATGCGGCTCGGCCGCCAGGCTGAACCGATTCGGCGTGGAGAGGGCCACCATGCCGCCGACCCGCGTCACGCGATTCACCTCGCGCAGGAAAGCCTGCGGATCGCCCACATGTTCGATGACGTCCAGGGAGACTGTCGCCTTGACGGCCCCGTCGGCCAACGGCAGCGCATCGGCCAATGCCGCCGCGAGCACCGGCTCGCCCCCCCACTTGGCGATGAGCCGTTTCGCCACCACCAGCCAGACCAGCGAAGCGTCGATCCCGATGCCCGCGCGGCCCTTGCTCGCGGCAGCCGCCAGCAACATGCCGGGGCCACAGCCCAGGTCCAGGAAAGGAGCGTCTCGCGTGGGCGGATCGAGCCATCCGTCGAGCTCGCCCCGCAGGCGCTCGGGCGCATCGAGCACCTGGCGCGTGCGAAGCTCGACCCGCTCGGTGTCTCCGTCCGACTGGGAGGCAAAGACCTCCCGCACCAGGCGATCCACATCGTCCTTCGTATAACGCGCCGCCAGGTCACGGGCGGTCGCCCTGTCGCGCTCGATGTCGAGCCAGAAATCAGCCGAGATCCTGAAGTCAGGGATCCCGTCGACGACCACGTAGCGCGCGTTGCAGGCGCCGCAGTCGACCCGCTCGCCACCGAGGGAAACAGGTGCTCGACACTTGGGACAGCACCAGTCGATCTGAAGGTTCGCCATTGGGTCCACTGCCGTGGAAACGCACGCCATCTTGCAGCAACGCCTGCGGATAGGGAAGGGACATCGCCCGATCGACTGCCCGACTTTCGCCTCCGGTATATTGAGACGTTGCGCGAGCCACCGGACAAGGGGAAGACGTGGGCATTGGCAACCACATTGGTGCACTCAAAAACGAACTCCAGCGACGAGCCTCGCGATGGGTCCTTGCCCACCGGATTCGTGCGCGCCACCCTTCGCTCGTTTGCGATCCGACCGCCATCTGGGACTATGCGTACCATGACATCGATGCAATCCAGATCGGAGAGCGAGTTTCCGTCCTCGCCAACGCGAATATCGTCGTGCAGCGTCGCTCGCCCCGGAGCCGGATCGAGGGGGGCCTCATTCTCGAAGATGGCGCGATCATTAGCGCGGGCGTAACTGTCCAAGCGGCTGGCGGCGTGATCCGTATCGGCAGGAACTCAGGGGTGGCTGCGAATTCAGCCGTTATCGCGGCCAATCATTTGTACTCGCCGGATGTAAGTCATATCTATGGCGCCTGGGACGAGGAAACGGTCGGTGTCGAGCTGGACGACAATGTCTGGGTAGGTGCGCTTTGTGTCCTGCTGCCCGGAACCCGCATAGGCAGCGGGTCCGTAATCGCGGCAGGTAGTCTGGTCAGAGGTGTGGTTCCGCCCCGGGAGATCTGGGGGGGATGGCCGGCACGGAGGCTGAAGTCGCTCTAGCGGTCATCGACGCAGTCTTTTCGTAATTCCCGCCGATATCTCGATTCGCAGCGCACGCGGCAGCGCGAGCCAGAGCGCGCCAAGAAACGCCATGGCGGTCACTGATCGGGCCGCCAATCCAATCCACGTCATTTCCGCGGTCAGTTGACCGGCCAACGCGACCGCGCAAAAACCGAGCATCACGAAGATCACAAGCGTCGAAACCGACTTGGGAATCGCCAATCCGTGCTTCGAGCGAAGGCGCACGCTGGTCAGAGCAAGAGTGATCAGGGCGCCGACCACGAATCCAAGCGCTATTCCCAGCAAGCCCAGGCGATTGACCAGCAACAGACACAGGATGACGGCAACCAGATTTCCAGTGACCGTGATGTAGCCGTATCCCCGCACGTCATCGAGACCGACGAGCAAGTGCTGGTAGACATTTGCGATCTGGTACAGGCACTGCCAGGCGACAAACCAGGCCAGAATTTCCGCCGCCGGCGCAAACGCACTTGAAAACAGAACGGTCAAGACCAGTTGCGGAAACAGCAGGACCGCTATTCCCCCGAGGCAATACAGCAGAACCAGGCGCGGCAGAAAGCGATCCGCCGCATCGAACTTTTCGGCGGCCGGAATGGCGCGGTTCACGTAAGGGCTGAAGTAGAGCGCGTTGGCCGGCCCGAGTACGGCGCCAATCGACAGCGCCACTGCCAAGCAGGCGTGCAGGAACCCCGCGGACTCGGTATTGATATGAATGAGCGTCACATACCGGGCGAAAAACAGCAGCACCGCATTCGACGCAACGGCGATCAACACGAAGAACGTCAGCTCGACGATCTCCGAATTCGCGGTCAATTCCCTCCACGCACCCTTGGAGTCTGCCCAGGCAGGCAGATTCCTGCGTTTCCAAAGAAAGATCGCAACGGCAATCATGAGCACAGTCGAGGCCGAAACGACCCAGATGTAGATTCCGGTAATTCCGCCGACGAGACATCCGACCGTGCCCGCGATGAGAACGACGACCCCGGAGATCGCCGTCAGCATGACCGACGCAGCGCTCTCCTGTCGTGCCGCAAGGACATTGGTGAACAAGATGATCATCATGGTCGCGGGGATACCCAGAAGCGCGATCGTCACGGCCTCACGGTACAAAGCGATCTGCGCATCGATCTGGGCCAGTCTCGGAGGAATCACGGCAATGGTGACGATCATCGCGATGATCGCCAGCAATGCCATTGCTTTCGAGAAGGCCGCATACGACCTGCGGAACTGCTCCCCACCGAGCGAATGGCTGCGCGAGAGCAGCTTCAGCGCCGTAAAAGGCAGGCTGAGGTTGAATATCTGCACGACCGACAGGACCAATTGATCGATCGTCGCTACCACGCCGAGCCCCGACGGCCCCAGCAGAACCGCGAAGACCTTCGCGCGCACCAGATTGGTGATGATGCCACCAAGCTGGATGACGCCCAGGGAAGCAATCTTTCTCAGCATGGACAGGCCATCTCCGCGAGGAGTGCGGATTTTGGCGCGGAATCGTGCCAGAGCGCCAGCGAAACATTCACCCTGCGCTCGGGACTGCTAACATCTTCGTGTCCAATGGAGCATGAACGCCAAAACCTCATCGTCCCGGCGGCGCGATCGATTTTCGTGCTGAGAGCTCGACGTCAATGAGAATAGCGGTAGCCGGCCTCGGCTCCGCCGCGCGCCGCATTCACATTCCCGCGATTCGCGCGGTCAAGCGCCTGAAGCT
>JBKJYC010000544.1:0-4343 GCA_046715885.1 Usitatibacter sp. | reverse complement strand
ACGCCAGTGCGAGGTTGCGCGCGGCGAGCTCCGGGACCATCGTGTGGGACGTGCGCCGCATGGAGGACTACGACAAGGGGCACATTCCCGGCGCGGTGAACATCGACCACGTGGCCAAGGCGCTGCTCGACGAGAAGACGCAGCTCTTCCTGCCCAAGGCGCAGATCGAGCGGCGGCTGGGCGGCGCCGGCATCGACCCGCGCAAGCCCATCCTGGTGTACGGCGCGCGCGGCAGCTCCTATGCGCACTTCGCGATGTGGGCGCTGGAATATTTCGGCGCCAGGAACGTGCGCGTCTTCCATGACGGGTACGACGGGTGGATCGAAGCGCGCCGCCACACTTCGAAGCGCGCGACGGGTCGCAGCCCGGTCAAGCTCAAGCTCACGCCCAACCCGAAGGTGGTCGTGACGACGCAAGAGGTGCTCGCGCGCCTGGGCTTTCGCAACGTGAAGGTGTACCACGCCTCGTGGCTCGAGTACGGCAACCTCGTCGATGCGCGGGTCGAGAAATGAAAGTAACCGGGGTCGGATTGTTTTCAGCGCAGGGTGGCGTAGCAGGAACGAAACACGAGCGAGCGGATGCTCACGGGCACGCACGGAATGCGGCGCTGCTGGCCGGCGGTGATCTCGTCCTCGATGGCTAGCTGTTCGCGGGACTGCGCGAGCAACTCCTCGGCGGAGCGCGGGTCGCCGCGCAGGCGGATCAGCTCCGCGATCGCCGCCATCGCGTCCGCCGTGCCGAGGGTCAAAGGCAGGTTCTTGCGGAAGCGCTCGTTCTCGAGGTGGTTGATGATCTCGCGCACGATGTCGGTGGAGACACGGATGCTGGCATCGCTGTCCGGAAAGACGCGCACCGCGCGCGCGAGGTTGGAGACGAGTTGCATGCGAACCCGGAAGTTGTCCTGGGAGCGCTGCGGCGTGTCCGCGTAGGCGTCGAGGGAGGCTTCGAGCAGGTCCACGCCCTCCTGCTTGCGCCCCGCATCCACCAGATGCACGCCGTAGTTGTTGCGCAGGCGCAGCCCGGCGCCGGACTCGCGCAGGTCGTTGTCATAGCTGCGCAGCACGGTGTCGAAGGCGCCGAACGCCTTTTCCGGCCCGCCTGCGCGCGTCGCCGCTTCCGCCATGCATTCGAGGGCCCCCACCGCCCGCGGGCCGCTGCCTTCGCCGTGCGCGTGATCGAAGGCCCTGGCGCAGGCGTCGAAGGCCTTGTCGAACTGCTGGGCTTTCCACGGGGCCGGCGCCTGGTCCATCCACTCCTTCCACGAGGAGGGCTTGCGCCCGCAGCCGGCGGCGAGGACGAGCGCGAAAGCGAGGACCAGGAGCAGCGACAAGGCGGCTTTCACCGCGGTTGATCCGCTCGATCCGGTTTCGGGTTCCATCGCGCGAATCCTACCCGGACGCCGATCCGTCGTGGCGTGATGGAACTATTGCTTGTCCAGGTCCCAGGCGAGGTGCGCGTCGACGAGCAGCAGGCTATGCGCCTTCAGTGCCGCAACGCGCGCCGCCAGCGCATTCTGCGCCGCGAGCGTGGCCTGGCGGCGCGCCGACAGCAGCGTTTGCAGATCGGCCTCCCCAAGCGAATACGCGCGTTGCACCAGCCTGGCGTTCTCCTGCATCGCCGCCGCGCCGGCTTCGGCGAGCTGCGCGCCTTGATACGCGCCCCCGGCGGTCGCCATGGCGGCGGCTACTTCGGCCTCGAGCTGGCGCCTTCGCAGCATCGCCTCGTGGCGCGCGACCTCGACGGAGTGCGCCGCCTGCTCCGAACGGCGGCTGCGTTGGCCCCCGGGCAGCGCAATGCTGACGGTGATCCCGACCACGCGCTCCTGGCCGCCGATTTCCGAAGCCGTATAAAGCCCGACCGTGGGATCGGGAATGCGCTCCGCCCGTGCGCGGTCCGCGCGGGCGCGCGCCTTTTCCAACCGCGCTTCGGCGAGCTTCAGGTCGTTGCTGTGCTCGAGGATGCGCCCGCGGTAGAAGGAGTCCGGCTGCGGGAGCGCGGCGGGAGCGGCGAGCGCGGCGGGAAACGGGCGCAGGCCGGGAAAACGCGCCTGCAATCGGGCGCGGGCCACCACGGCCTGCGTGTCCGCTTCGTTGGCCGCGCGCCGCTGCTCCGCCAACTCGCCTTGAGCGAGGCTCACGTCGAGCTTCGACGCATCCCCGGCACGCATGCGCTTCTCGACGGCCTCGAAGTTCTCCCGGGCCGCGGCCTGGATGGCTTGGGCCAGCTCGCGCCCGCGATCGGCCGCGAGCGCCTCGAACCAGAGCGTGGCGAGCTCGCGCGCGGCCTCCTGGCGTGCTCCGCCATATTGCGCCTCGGCTTCCGCGACGGTGGCCTTCGCAAGGTCGGCGTCGGCGCTCGCCTTGCCGGGAAGGCGCCACGGCTTCTCGATGCCCGCGTTCCACTCGTTGTAGCGCGGGCCCATGTCGAGCGAGCGGCGCTGGCTCGAGAGCTTCGCGGTCCATTCGTAGGGCGAACGCTCGAGGATGCCGGCTTCCAGTCGTGCGGCTTCGAGGCCGGCGCGCGCAGCGGCGACCGCGGAGTGCTCCTCGAGCAACGGTCGTGCGAGGGGCGTGGGCAGCAGCCCGGGAACTTCGGGGCCGGCGAGGGCCGTGGCCGCGGCGCAGGCGGCGGCGATGAGCAGGTAGTGTTTCATTCCAGGGTTCCCAGTTCGACAATCGGGGTGATCCAAAAGCGCAGCCCGCCCCCGCGGAACTCCTCGCGGATCGCCTCGAGCACGAGGCCTCGCTCACTCTCGGGCAGCAGCACGTTCACCTGCGTGGCGCGCGCGCGGCCGAGCACCTGCTCCGAGGCGCTGAGCGGCCCGAAGGACAATCCATGCGCCGCCGCGGGATGACTCGTGAACGCGGGTTCCCCGGGCAGCGTGAGCAGCAGGTCAAGGAGGCTCTCTTCCAGGGCCGGCGGGCACAGGAGAGTGAGGCAGAAGTGGTTCATCGCAGGGTTCCTTCGGGAGTCTCCCGCTTCGGAAACGCGAAGCGCAGGTAGAGGATCGGCAGCAGTATCAGCGTGAGCGCCGTCGCGGTGATGAGGCCGCCAATCACGACGATCGCCAGCGGGCGCTGGATTTCCGAGCCCGGGCCCGACGCGAACAGCAGCGGGATCAATCCGAACGCCGTGATCGACGCGGTCATCAGCACGGGGCGCAGGCGCCGCTTCGCTCCCTGCGTGACGACCTCGCCGAGCGCCAGGCCCTGGTCGTGGAGCTGGTTGAAGTAGCTCACCAGCACGACGCCGTTCAGCACTGTGATGCCCAGCAGCGCGATGAAGCCGACCGAAGCCGGCACCGAGAGGTACTCGCCGGTGATCCACAGCGCGACGATGCCGCCGACCAGAGCGAACGGGATGTTGGACAGGATCAGCAGCGCCTGGCGCACCGAGCGGAACGTGGAGAAGAGCAGGATGAAGATGAGGCCCAGGGCGACCGGGACCACGACCGCGAGGCGGCCCGCGGCTCGCTGCTGGTTCTCGAACTGCCCGCCCCAGCTGATGCGATAACCGGTGGGCAGCTGCAGCTTGCCGTTCACCGCGCCCTTCGCCTCTTCCACGAAACCCACGAGGTCGCGCCCGCTCACGTTGGCGATCACCACGCTGTAGCGGCTGCCCATTTCGCGGTCGATCTTCACCGGACCCTCGGCGCGCTCGAGCTTCGCCACATTCTCGAGCGGCACGCTCGCGCCCTCCTTGGTGGTGATGCGAAGCGCCGCGAACTCCGCCGGCGACAGGCGCGTGGATTCCGGACCGCGCAGCACGATCGGGGTGCGGCGGTTCCCCTCGACCACGGTGCCGGCGCGCTGCCCCTCGATCTGCATGCGCAGCGCGTCCTGGATCTCCTCGACGCTCAGCCCCAGGCGGCCGGCCTGCAGGCGGTCGACCGCCACGCGCAGGTACTGCACGCCGTCGTTCTGCACGGTGTACACGTCCTGGTTGCCGGGGATGGTCTTGAGAACCGCCTCGACCTGGCTCGCGTACTGGTTGAGGCTCTCCAAGTCGGGACCGAAGATCTTCACCGCCACGTCGCCGCGCACCCCGATGATCATCTCGGAGACGCGCATCTCGATGGGCTGCGTGAAGCTGTATTTGATGCCTGGAAGCCCGTCCAGGACCCCGCGGATCTCCTCAATGAGCGCTTCCTTGTTCTTCATGCGCCAATCGCCCCGCGGCTTGAGCAGCAGGTAGGTGTCGGTCTGGTTGAGGCCCATGGGGTCGAGGCCGATCTCGTCGGAGCCGGCGCGAGCCACCACGCCGTGGATTTCGGGGATCGCCTTCATCAGCGCCTGATGGATGCGAAGGTCCAGTGCCGCGCTCTGCTCCAGGCTGATCGAGGG